>CACZPX010000027.1 GCA_902783095.1 uncultured Lachnospiraceae bacterium | reverse complement strand
CCGGTCATGCGGTTTTCTTTGGAAACGTTGCCGTTGATGTAGTAGACCGCCGCCGGCGTGGCCAGGCCGTAGCTGACCATCTGCAGCACCTGTACGGCCACCAGCATCCAGACTTCGGTCAAAAAGGCGTAGGACAGGTAGCGGACCAGATGAAAACAGGAGGACAAAAACAGCAGCCGTTCCACCGGGACCTTGCGCATCATCAGCTTGGGGAAGATGAAGGCCATCATGGGCATTTCCGAAAAGGCGGCGATGAACATGGCCAGACCGATGGTGGAATTGTTCGCGCCGGCGTTAGCCAGGAAGGTGGACAAAAAGTTGGAGATGGGGATATAGCCGAAGGTCAGGATGACCGTAGAGACGATGAGCAGCCGGAAACGGCTGTTTTCTTTTAACAGCGCAAAGGGATTGCCGGCGTGGCGGCGCTTTTGCAGGGGCGGCGTTTCCCGTTCCGGCGGGACGAACCGCGGAAAGAGCGCGGTGGCGGCAATGGTAAGAAGCATGGCGCCGGCGCACAGCCAGATCACCACCTCCGTGCCGAAGCGGTCGATGATGCGCCCGGCAAAGACGCAGACCACCGCGTAGGCGGCGGAACCCACGGATCGGGCAATGCTGTAGTTGACGGGGATGCCCGCGTTGAAAAACTGCAGCGCCAGACCGGACAGGATAGCGTCCAGCGAGCAGAAGGAGCCGCCCAGCGCGGTAAACAGCAGGGCGGTAAGGACCACGCTCCCGCGGGAGAGCGGCAGCAGCAGGCAAAACAGCAGGCCGGCAGCGCAGGCGCCCATGAACAGATATTTTAAGGACAGCCGCTCCCGCGTGTCCGCCAGATGGGCCAGGGAAAAACTGCTGATCAGCGCGGCCGCCACGCGCAGGGCGGTGATAAAACCGATCTGCGAGGGATTAAAGCCGCGGCCAGTCAGAAACACCACCAGATAGGCGAACAGCGAGGCATAGGTGCTGTAATACAGCCCCTGAATGACGGAATAGAGCACGGTCAGTCTGCGCCCCTGTTTTCTGACGGAAGGATCCATGGTGTTCTCCTGCGGGTAAGGTCGCCTTATTCTAACACCGGCACGGCTGTTTGCAAGGGGCAATTAATTTGATATATTAAAGCCAAAGAAGAGATTCGGAAAGGAAAAACATGGACCGTACAAAACAGAACATCGGCGCGGCGATCGACGCGGACCGGGAGCAATTCATCACGATGGCAGACGACATTTTTGACCACCCGGAGCTCGGGCTTCAGGAGCATCACGCCGCGGACCTGCTGTGCGGCTGGCTGGAAGCGAACGGCTTTGCCGTAGAGCGCGGGCTGGGGAGCCTTCCCACCGCCTTCCGCGCGGTTTACAGCCATGGTGAGGGCGGGCCGCGCATCGGCCTTCTGACGGAATACGACGCGCTGGCCGGCATCGGCCACGCCTGCGGGCACCACCTGCAGGGACCGTGCATGCTGGCTGCGGCGCAGGCGATCATCCAATGCGTCACGGACGTCCCGTACACCCTGGTGATCTACGGCACGCCCGCGGAGGAGACCGTGGGCGGCAAGGTGATCATGGCGGATGAGGGCTGCTTTAGCGACCTGGACGTGGCCCTGATGATGCACGGCAGTCCCACGTCCACCTGCGACGTCAAGTCCATGGCCAACTACGGGCTGGAGGTGACCTTTACCGGGCAGAGCGCCCACGCCGCGCTGGCGCCGGAAAAAGGCCGCAGCGCGCTGGATGCGCTGCTGCTCACCTTCCAGGCGGTGGAATATCTGCGCGAGCACGTGCCGGACGACGTACGCATGCACTATACCGTAAAGAGCACCTACGACATTCCGGCCAACGTGGTGCCGGATAGGGCTGCCGGCAGCTTTATCTTACGGTCCTACAACGGCGCCGTGCTGGAGGACGTGTACCGGCGCTTTCAGAAGATCGTGCAGGGGGCGGCGCTGATGACGGAGACGGAAAGCGAGATAACCGTGCAGTCCCATATGGCGGCCAAGGTGCCGGTGCTTTCCTTAAACGATCTGCTGATGAACAACGCGCGCCTAGCGCAGCTGCCGCGTATCACACCGCCGCGAGAAAAGACCGGCTCCACCGACTTTGCCAACGTGATGGAGCTGGTGCCCGGCACCTGCATGCGCGTAGCCTTTGTGCCGGAGGGCAGCTCCTCCCACTCGCAGGTGTATCTGGACAACGGCAAGTCCAAAGAAGGGCACGATGCGATCTTTTACGGTGCCAAGGCGCTGGCCT
>CACZPX010000026.1 GCA_902783095.1 uncultured Lachnospiraceae bacterium | reverse complement strand
GCGGCCAAAGACGCGCGTCTGCACGTGATCCATCAGAAGAACGCCGGAGCGCCGGCGGCGCGCAACGCCGCGATGGAGCTGGCGTCCGGCGACTACTACTATTTTATGGATTCGGACGACTGGGCCGAGCCGGATATGTTAAAGGACATGGTCGCCCTGGCGCTGCGCGATGGCGCGCAGCTGGTGGTGGCCGGCTTTTATATCGACACGTATTATTCCGAGACCGAGCATCTGCAGGATATCATGCAGGTGCAGCCGGCCGTCTATCCCGACGCGCAGTCCTTCCGCAGGGACGCGTACCGCCTGTTTGACAAAAACCTGCTGTACACGCCCTGGAACAAGCTCTGGCTGCGCGCCTATATCGAGGAGAAAAAACTGCGGTTCCCGTCTACCTTCTGGGACGATTTCCCCTTCGTGCTCTCCGTCATCCGCGACGTGGAGCGCGTGACGGTCACGGACAAGCCCTACTATCACTTTATCCGCAAACGCGAGGAGAGCGAGACGGCGGCCTACCGCCCGCAGATGTACGACAAGCGGGAAGAGGAGCACGGCTGGATGAAGGACCTCTACGCGCACTGGGGCGTGGACGACGAAAACAGCCGCGAGCTGCTGGGCCGCCGCTACGTGGAGCGCCTGGTGGGCTGCGTGGAGAATCTGACCAACAAGAAGTGCACCTTAAGCCGTAAGGAAAAGCGGGCGCAGGTAAAGCAGATGATCAACAGCAAAAACACCAGGGAAAGCCTGGCCGTTGCAAAGCCGCGCTCCAAGATGATGAAGCTGATGCTGCTGCCGATCCGCATGCGGAACGTGACGCTGACGCTTCTGGAGTCCTCCGTGATCTCCCGCGTCAAGCGCAACAATACCAAACTGTTTGCGTCCCTGAAGGCAAAACGATGAATACGCGGCCAACGTTTTCCATCATCGTCCCCGTCTACAACGCGGAGAAGACCCTGGCGGACGCCGTGCGCTCCGTGACGGGGCAGTCCTTCGCGGACTTTGAACTGCTGCTGGTGGACGACTGTTCGCCGGACGGCAGCGCCGCGCTGGCGCAGACCTTCTGTGAGGAGGACGGGCGCATCCGCCTGCTGCGCATGGAGAAAAACGGCGGGGCGGCAAGGGCCCGGAATGCCGGGATCGCCGCGGCGGCCGGCCGCTACGTGATGTTTCTGGATTCCGACGACGTCTACGCGGACGGCCTGCTGGAACGCGCCGCGGCGGCGCTGGAAGGGGAGCCGGACGTGGTGCTCTGGGGACTGACCGAAGAGTACTATGCGGAAAACGGCGCGCTCTCCCGCACGGTGGAGATCCTGCCGGAGACGGACGGCGGGCCGCAAAAGACCCTGCCGGACGCCGATACGGTGCACGGCGCTGCGCTGTCGCTGGAACTGGCCGGTCTGTACGGTTATCTGTGGAACAAGGCCTACCGCGCGGAACTGCTGGCGGGCCGGGAGATCCCCGTGCAGGCCTTTAACGAGGACGAGATGTTCAACATCGGCCTTTTCTATGACGTGAACAGCATGGAGCTGCTGGCCTTTTCCGGCACGAAGTACCGCATCCGCGGCACGGGCAGCCTGACGCACCGCGAACTGCCGGACTACTACCCGATCGCCATGCGGCGCATTGCGGGGATCTACAGGCAGCAGGAGCGCTGGGGCGTCTTTGACGAAGCTGCTAAAAAAAAGCTGGCCGGGCAGTACGTGCGCTACATCGCGTCCGCGCTGGAACGCAACACCCACAGGGCGGCGAACCTGTCGCACGAAGACAGGCTGCGCTTTCTGGACCGCGTGTTCGCCTCCGACCTGTACCGGGAACTGATCCCGTACGCCGCGCCGGAGAGCAGGGCGCTGGCGGTGCTGGCAAAAGCATTGAAAAAGAAGAACAAAACGGCCTGTCTGGCGGCCGGCCGCGGGGTCGCCGCGGTCAAAAACCGGATGACGGGTCTCTTTTACAGGGCAAAGAATGGCTAAGGTACTGTTTGTCTGCAATAACCTGGCCGTCGGCGGCATTCCGCGGGCGCTGGTCAATCTGTTAAAGGAACTGGCAGGGGAGGAGGACGTCTCCCTGCTGCTGTTTGAACCCGCCGGAGAGTATTTGAGCGAGGTCCCCGACACGGTCACGATGGTGCCCACGGCCGGGCAGCTGCCGCTGCTGGGCGTGACGCAGAGCGACTTGAAAAAGCGGTCCCGCCTGCAGGCGGCGCGCCGCGCCGTATACGTGGCGGTCAGCCGCGTCTTCGGCAACGGCTGGGCCAGAAAGCGCGTGTTCCGCAGCGTCAAGGACTTCGGCCCGTACGACGTGGCCGTATCCTACGCGCAGGACAATTCCGAAAAGGCCTTTGCGGTGGGCTGCAACGACTTTGTGCTGCAGAAGGTGCGGGCGAAAAAGAAGATCGCCTGCGTCCACTGCGACTTTGAACACTACGGCGGCAACACCGAAAAAAACCGCCGCCCCTATTACGCGTTTGACCGGATCGTCTGCGTTTCGGACGGCTGCCGCGACGCCTTTGTGCGGCAGTGCCCAGAACTGGCGGACCGGACCGTTTCCATTGAAAACTGCACGGACTATGCGGAGATCCTGCGCCTTGCGCAGAAAAAGACCGCGCCGCTGCCCGTTCCGGACGGCGCCTTTGTGATGCTCACCGTGGCGCGCATCTATCCGGAAAAGGGGATCCCCCGGGCCATCAAGGCCGCGGCGCCCGTGCTTGCGGCAAACCCGGACGTCTGCTGGGTGCTGGTGGGGGACGGCACACAGCTGGAGGAGAGCCGCACCCTGGCAAAACAGCTGGGGCTACAGGAGCGCATCCTGTTTCTGGGCCGGAAGGGAAATCCCTATCCCTATATAAAGAAGGCCGACCTGTTCTTTCTGCCTTCGGTGCACGAGGCGGCGCCGATGGTCTTTGAGGAGGCCCGCACGCTGGGCGTGCCGGTCCTCACCACGCAGACCACCTCGTCCCGCCAGATGGTGGAGGCGCGCGGCACGGGCTTCGTGTGCGGCAACACGCAGGAGGAGATCGGGCGTGCGCTGGCGGAGCTTCTGGCCGACCGCGGCCGCCTGGACGCCGTACGCGCGCGCATCGCGGACATGCCCTGCGGCAACGAACGGATCCGCGGGAAGTGGAAGGCGCTTTTGGAGGAGAAGACGTGAGACTGAGCGTGATCGTTACCGTATACAACCGAAAAGACGACGTGGGGCCCTGCCTGGACAGCATCCTGGCGCAGCAGTTTCCGGATATGGAACTGATCGTGGTGGACGACGGCTCGCAGGACGGTTCCGGCGAGGTGATCGCGTCGTACGTGCAGCGGTATCCGGACCTGATCGTTCCGCTGTTTCAGGAGAACGCCGGCGTGGCGGCCGCCCGCAACCTGGGCCTTTCCGCCGCACGGGGGGACTTTGTGACCTACGTGGACAGCGACGACCGCATCCCGGCCGGCTCGTTTGACGCCATCGCGGCGGAGCTTTCGGAAAACGGGTACGACATCCTGCTGTTCGACGCGGACGCCTGCTATCCGGACGGACGGCGCGAGCGCTTTGCGCCGTTTTACGACGGCCAGAGCGGCGTAAAGGGCGGCGAACTCTCCGCAAAGCAGTATCTGCTGGCCACGCCCTGCCCCTGGAACAAGTGGATCCGCCGCAGCCTCTATACGGCCTGCTTCGGCAAGGAGGCGCCGTTTCCGTGGGGGCTGCACTACGAGGATCTCGCCACTATCCCGGTGCTGGCGCTGGCGGCGAAAAAGATCGGCTACTACACCAGGCCCTGCTACGACTACGTGCAGTCCGATACCTCCATCATGCGGACGAAGGGCTACAGCCCGCATTTTGACGATATCTTCGCGGTCTGCCTGCGCTTAAAGAAGATGCTTGGCGACCGTTTCCCGGAAGAGGTGGAGTACCTGTTCGTGGAGCATCTGCTGATCTCCGGCGGCAAACGCTACCTGGCCTGCGACAGGCGCGCGGGGATGAACCGCTGCGCCGCCGTGATGCGCCAGACCTATCCGGACTGGCGGGACAACCCCTACGTTGCCCGCGAGCCCTTTAAAAAGCGGCTGCTGGCCAGGCTCATCTACCGCAGAAAATACCGTCTGCTGAAGCTTTTGGGTAAGTGAGATGAAGCGAAGCCGCGCGCTCAAAAACATTCTGTGCTCCGCACTCAGTCAGGTCGCAGCCATTCTGGCCGGCCTGTTCTTTTCGCGCCTTGTGCTCTCCTGGTACGGTTCGGCCACCAACGGCCTG
>CACZPX010000025.1 GCA_902783095.1 uncultured Lachnospiraceae bacterium | reverse complement strand
GATCCTGTCCGGTTTCGATCCGATGCGCAGGGAGATCGCCAAGATCGCGCTGGAGAAGCTGATCGTGGACGGCCGTATCCATCCCGCACGTATAGAGGAGATGGTGGAGCAGGCGCAGAAGGAAGTGGAGGCCATGATCAAGGAGAAGGGCGAAAACGCCACCCTGGAGTGCGGCGTACACGGCCTGCATCCGGAACTGGTCCGTCTGCTCGGCAAGATGCATTTCCGCACCAGCTTTGGCCAGAACGCCTTAAAGCACAGCATAGAGGTCTCCAGACTGTCCGGCGTGCTCGCCGGCGAACTGGGACTGGACGTCCGGATGGCGAAGCGCGCAGGCCTGCTGCATGATATCGGCAAGAGCCTGGACCATGAGATCGAAGGCTCGCACATCCAGATCGGCGCGGATCTCTGCAAACGCTACAAAGAATCAGCGATCGTCATAAATGCAGTGGAATCTCATCACGGTGACGTGGAACCCACCAACCTGATCTCCTGTATCGTACAGGCTGCGGATGCCATTTCGGCGGCCCGCCCCGGCGCCAGACGCGAGACGCTGGAGACCTACACCACCCGCTTAAAGCAGCTGGAGGAGATCACGGGAGAATTCAAGGGCGTGGACAAGTCCTACGCGATCCAGGCAGGCCGCGAGGTCCGCATTATGGTCGTGCCGGAACAGGTCAGCGACGATGAGATGGTGATCATGGCGCACGACATCGCCAAGCGGATCGAAGATGAGCTGGACTATCCCGGCCAGATCAAGGTCAACGTCATCCGCGAGAGCCGCGTGTCGGACGTCGCAAAGTAACGGAAAAGAGACCGTATACCGAGACTGAATATCGGTATAGGGTCTCTTCTTTTATGCATGATCGCAGCGCTTTTATGCCCGTGTTCACAAAGAAACCACATTTCCATGATATTTTCATCATAAATCACGACTATCCTTAGACCATAGATACAGGAGGTCAAGACAATGAGTACCGAATACGACAGCTATGAAAATACGGATAATACGGAGAACGGTCAGCCTTCGCAGAACACCGGTTTCGTAAACGGCGAATACCGCTACGGCCGGATCCCGCAGGAGGGGCCGGACTATGAGCCGCAGGGCCGGCAGAACGCAGGCTATACCGGCAGCTACACCAACAACGGTTTTTACGGTTCCTACGGGGAGCCTAACACATATCAGAACGGCACCTACACGGATGCGAACGGCTACCGGACAACACGGTATGACGACAACACCGGTTACGGTTCGGAACAGAACCGCGCCGCTTACGGCTACACGGGCTATGGCAATACCGCACAGGCGCCCGCGGGCGGCAGAAAAAAGAAGGGGACCGGCAGAAAGGTCCTGGCCGTGGTCCTGGCCGTCGTGATGCTGGGCCTGGCGGGTGTGGGCGGATACTTTGCCGCCAAAGCGTTTTCCGACGATCCGCAGACGGCGACGGCGTTTTCCCGCGACGACATGAACAGCCTGGGCGAGACGAAGGCCGCAGACGGCGAGATCACCGCGGAGAACAAGACCGGCGAGAACAAAAACACAGAGGGCACCTGGAAGCTCGCCACCAAGGCGGCCACGGAGAATTCTTCCGCCGGCATGCAGCTGGACGTGAGCAACGTTGCGGAGGTCTCGCTGCCGGCCATCGTGGCGATCACCAACACCTCCGTGCAGGAGATGCAGAATTACTACTCCATGTGGGGCTTTGGCTACGGCGATAACGGCGGCGGTTCCCGGGAAGTGCAGAGTGCCGGCTCCGGTATCATCGTGGGGCAGAGCGACACCGATCTGCTGATCGTGACCAACCACCACGTGATTGAAGGCGCGGATTCCCTGTCCGTCAGCTTCTGCGACGACAGCGTCTATGACGCGACCGTAAAGGGCAGCGACGCCGGCGTGGACGTGGCGCTGATCTACGTAAAACTTGCGGACCTGACCGAGGAAACGAAGCAGAATATCGCGAAGATCTCCATCGGAAGCTCCGACGCCCTTAAGATCGGGCAGCAGGTCGTCGCCATCGGCAACGCGCTGGGTCAGGGCCAGTCTGTGACGACCGGTATCGTGAGCGCCTTGAACCGCACCGTTTCCACCTCCACCGCGCCTCTGCTGCAGACGGATGCGGCCATCAACCCCGGCAACTCCGGCGGCGCGCTGCTCAATATGAGCGGCGAACTGATCGGCATCAACTCCGCCAAGTACGCTTCCACGGACGTTGAGGGCATGGGCTACGCGATCCCCATCGACACGGTCATCCCCATCATTGAGCGGATCCTGAACAAGGTGCAGCGCAGCACCGTTTCGGATGAGGACGCGAGCTATATCGGCATCTCCGGCCAGGACGTGACCGCCTACGCGGCAGCCATGTACGGCATGCCGAACGGCGTGTACATCGCAAAGGTCACGGAGAACGGCCCCTGCGAGAAGGCCGGGATCAAGGCCGGCAGCATCCTGACCACCTTTGACGACGAGACCGTGACCACCATGGCCGGCTTAAAGGAACTGCTCACCTACTATGCGGCGGGCGAGACCGTGACCGTCGTGGTGAGCGAGCTGGAAGGCAACGAGTACGTGTCCCATGAGTATCAGATCACGCTCGGCAGCGCCAAGGACATGCCCGCAAACGATACGCCGTCCGGCCAGAACGGGCGCGGCCAGCAGGGCCAGTAAGCTTTTGGGCAAGACGCCACGGAAACGTGCCGTTGCGATTTTCCCCCGGTCATGATATAGTGGATTGACCGGAAGAGGAAACGATCATGACACTGGCGATTACCCGTTATAACGTGATAAACAGCAAGATCCCGAAAGAGCTGTCCGGTTACCGGATGGCTCTTTTGTCTGATCTGCACAACTGTGAGATCGGGCGGCACAACGCCGATCTGATCGCGCAGGTGCGCGAACTGGGACCGGACGTGATCCTGCTGCCCGGGGATGCGGTCAACAAGAATTACAACGACAAGAGCCCCAGGGGCGGCTACGAGCACATGATCCCGCTTTTTAAAAAGCTGACGGCCGTCTGCCCCGTCCTGTACGCCAACGGCAACCACGAGCAGCGGTTTGCGGAGCGCAACGGGGGCGGCGGATATTACGGCGCCTATCTGAAGGTCCTGCGGCATTTCGGCGTGAACGTTTTAAACAACAAGGGCCTGTACGTCGCCCGCAAGCGGGTGCGCTTTGTGGGGCTGGACCTCCCGGTCAGTTACTACAGCAAAAAGGCGGCGCACGGTCCGGTCGATACCGCGTTCTTAAACAGTCTGCTGGGCGAGGCCGATCCGCAGGCCTATACGGTCCTGCTGGCGCATACGCCCGAGTATTTCAAGGCCTATCTGGACTGGGGCGCGGATCTGGTGGTGAGCGGCCACATCCACGGCGGCATGATCCGCCTGCCGATATACGGCGGGCTGCTGTCTCCGCACAGGACCTTTTTCCCCGGCTACGACTACGGACGCTATCGTGAGGACGGACGCGAGATGATCGTATCGGGCGGCATCGCTTCGCCCAAGTTTCCGCCGCGTTTCAACAATCCGCCGGAGATCGTTCTGATCACGCTGTATCCTTCCCAAGAGGACGTGCCCCATGCAACTGAATGTTAAGCTGCCGGCCTTTGAGGGCCCGCTGGCGCTTTTGCTGCACCTGATCAGCAAGAACAAAGTAGATATCTATGACATCCCGATCGCCGAGATCACGGATCAGTACCTCGCCTATATCGCAGATATGGAAGAGGTGGATCTGGATCTGATGAGCGATTTTTTACTGATGGCCGCGACGCTGCTGGACATCAAGGCGCGCATGCTCCTGCCGCAGGAGGAAGAGGCCGAGGAGGAAGAAGAGGATCCGCGCGCCGAACTGGTGGCAAGGCTCATCGAATACCGGAAATACAAACTCCTGGCCGGCGAGCTGCAGGACCTGTCCGTAGAGGGAGAAAACCTCCTGTTCCGGCCGGAGATGCTGCCGAAAGAGGTGGCGGAATACCGGCCGCCCGTGGATATGGACCGCCTGCTGGAAGGCGTGGATCTGATGCGGCTGCACCGCATCTTTGAGGAGGTCTTAAACCAGCACAGGGAGCGGGAGGCGCAGGCGCAGCGCGGCGTGGGAAAGATCACGCACGAGGTGATCCCCATCGAGACCGGCATCAGGCAGGTGCGGCAGGCCGTGACGCGCAAAAAGCGGCAGTCTTTCCGGCATCTGTTTGACGGCAAAAAGACGCGGGACGAGGTGATCGTCACCTTCCTGGCGGTGCTGGAACTTTTAAAGGCCGGCGACCTGCGGCTGACGAACGAAGAGGACGGAGACGATCTGATCTTAGAGGTGACGGAACATGCTGGAAAAGAACCTGACGATACTTGAGGGCATCCTGTTTGCATCGGGAGATCCCGTGAACACGGAAGACCTGGCCGGCGCGCTGGAATGCGGCACGGAGGAGACCGCGGCGGCGCTGCGCGCGCTGCAGGCCCACTATGAGGAAGAGGGACACGGTATCCGCCTGCTGCGGCTGGAAGACGCCTGGCAGCTGACCACCGATCCGTCGGTCTTCCCGTCGCTCATCAAACTGGTGTCCCGGCCCAAGCGCTACCGGCTGACGGAGGTGCTGTTGGAGACGCTCTCCATCATCGCCTACAAGCAGCCCATCACCAGGGCGGAGATCGAGCGGATCCGCGGCGTAAGCTGCACGCACGCGATCGAGCGCCTGACTGAGTACGGGCTGATAGAGGAGGCCGGCAGGCTGCAGACCCCCGGCCGCCCCATGACCTATAAGACGACGGATGAATTCCTGCGGCATTTCCCTATAGAGACGCTGGACAACCTGCCGGACATCGATCTGGCGGAAGAGGAAGAGATCAGGCGGAACGTGCAGGACGAAGTGGGAGTGTATACCGAAGATGCTGATCGTAGCGAGAAGAACGCTGCCGCCGGCGGACGGCACGATGCCGTCTACGCGGAAGAAGACCCGGACGCCTGACCCGCACGCGGAGGGGATCCGGCTGCTGCTGGCGGTCCTTGCTGCGCACGGCCTGCTGCGGGAACCCGCTGCGGAATTTTTGCGGGACGAGGACGGACGCCCCTATATCCGGGACGCCGGCTTTGACTTTAACCTGTCACACTCCGGCCGGTTTCTGCTGTGCGCCGTAAGCGATAGGCGTGTGGGCGCGGACGTGCAGGTGCACGGCCCTGTGCGGGAGAGCGTGCTGCGGCGCTGCTATGGCGAAGAAGAGCGCGCGGCCGTCGCCGCCTCGGCGGATCCGGTCCGCACGTTTTATGATATCTGGACGCAGAAAGAGGCCTACGCCAAATACGACGGCGCGGGACTTCGCCTGCTGCTTGCGCCTATGGATGCGGAGAAGCGGGCCGCGGCGGCCGGGCTTCATCTGCTGCACATTCCGATGGGAGACGGCGTTTCGGCTGCCGTCTGCACTTCTTATATAAATCCTGACGTGACAGAGGACTATTGAATTGAACGCGTTTATCAAAAAGAACTTTCACTGGGTGACGGTCGCGGCCTGCTGCGGCTTTTCCGCGGTCACGGCCGGCCTGGCCGTCAACAGCATGGGCGTCTTTTACCTGCCGGTCGCCAACGAGCTGGGCGTGGGCGTGGGGGATATCTCCCTTTATCAGACCATCATGAACATCGTACAGGGGCTGCTGTCGCCCGTGGTGGTACGGGTGATGCAGAAACTGCGGCTTCGCACCATGGTGACCGCCGCGGTGGCGGTGGGCGCGGCCTGCTACCTGCTGCTGTCCTTCGGAACGGCCGTCTGGCACTTTTACCTGGTGGCCGTACTGTTGGGCACGGCCAACGGGTTTACGGGCGTGATCGTGGGCAATGTGGTGATCGAAAACTGGTTTGAAAAACGGCTCGGCACCGCGATGGCGGTCTATATGGCCGTGGCCGGCGTGATCGGCGCGATCTTAAGCCCCGTCTTTGCCGCCCTGATCGAGAGCATCGGCTGGCGGTCGGTGTACCGCATCGCCGCGGCGCTGGAAGTGATCTTCCTGCTTCCGGCCATCCTGACCGTGCGGTTAAAACCTGCGGAGCTTGGCATGAAGCGCTACGGGGAAGGGGAGGCGGCGCAAAAGAAGAAGCGCGGCGGCGCCCCCGTGCTTGCCGAGGCGGAAAAGGCCGGGCTGCGTTCGGGCAAGACGGTGCTGCTGTACGCGACCGCCTGCCTGTGCGCCTTTGCAGCCACGCTTTCCCTGCATCTTTCCGGCTATGCGCACAGCATCGGCCGTTCCGCGGCCTTCGGCGCCTCCATGATCTCCGCCGGCATGATCGGCAACATCGCGACCAAGCTTGCGGCCGGCGTGATCAGCGACCGCATCGGCGCGGCGCGCTCCACCGTACTGCTGCTGTTATTGTCCGGTTCTGGCTGCCTTACGCTGGCGGTCTTTCCGGCTGCCCCCGACTTTGTGCTGTACGCGGCGGCCTTTACCACGGGCGGCTTCTTTGCCGTGACGGGCGTCTCCAACCTGGCGCTCGTGCGGGAACGCTTCAAGGCGGCCGAATTTGCGAAGATCGTCGCCTATATGGCCATCGTGCGGATGGCGCTGCAGGCGATATCCTTCTCCGCCATCGGCTATTCCTATGATCTTACGGGGACCTACGCGCCCGCCATGTTCACGGGCGCCGGGATCGCGGCCGTGAGCATCCTGTTCACGCAGCTGATCGCCGCCGGACGCGGGAAAGGAAGGCATAAATAAAAATTGCACTGCCGTGCGTTTGATGCTAAAATTATTTTATCAATGTCAAGGAGGTTCCATCGTGACAGTTAAAGAGAGATTTTTGCAATACGTGCAGATCGCAACGCCGTCCGCCATGGGCGTGGACCATCAGCCCTCCACGGAGTGCCAGTTCGACCTGGCCCGCGTCTTAAAGGACGAGATGACCGCTATGGGCATCTGCGGCGTCAATCTGCAGGACGACTGCTACGTGACCGGCTATATCCCGGCTACGCCCGGCTATGAGGACAAGCCGGCAGTCGGCTTTATCGCACATATGGATACGGTCTCCGATTTCAACGGCTACGGCGTAAAGCCGCAGGTCCATCCCAACTATGACGGAAACGCCGTGGTACTGGGTGCAGGCCGCGTGCTCGACCCCGCGGACTTCCCGCACCTGGCCGAGTTGAAGGGCATGGAACTGATCACCACCGACGGCACCACCGTGCTGGGCGCGGACGACAAGGCCGGCATCGCCGAGATCCTCACCATGGCGGAGTACGTGATGAAAAACGACGTGCCGCACGGCAAGATCTGCATCGCCTTTACGCCTGACGAAGAGGTGGACGGCGGCGCGAGCGGCCTGGACGTGAAAGCGTTCGGCGCGGACTTTGCCTACACCGTGGACGGCGGCGCCAACAATTCCGTGGCGTACGAGTGCTTCAACGCGCTCACGGCCTTCGTGGACGTGACGGGCTACAGCATCCATCCCGGTTCCTCCAAGAACAAGATGAAGAACGCCAGCCTGATCGCCATGGAGTACAACAGCCTGTTGCCCGGCACCGAGATCCCGGCGCATACCGACGGCCGCGAGGGCTTCTTCCACCTCACCAACATGGAAGGCGACGTGGAGAAGGCCAAACTGACCTATATCATCCGCGATCACAACCGCGAGACCTTCCGCGTGCGCGAGGAGACCCTGCGCCACATCGAGAAGATCCTGAACGAGAAGTACGGCGACGGCGTGGTGAAGCTCACCATCGAGTATCACTACAAGAACATGGCGGACCTGATCATGGAGCGCCCCGAGATCATCGACGTCGT
>CACZPX010000024.1 GCA_902783095.1 uncultured Lachnospiraceae bacterium | reverse complement strand
CATCATCGTTTTAAATGACAACAACATGTCGATCTCGGAGAACATCGGCGGGGTCTCCCGCATGATGAACAACATCCGGTCGGCGCAGAAATACAACGCCTTAAAGGAGAACGTGGCGGACAGGCTGGAAAAGGTCCCCGTGGTGGGCCGCGGCCTGGTGCGTGCGGTGCGCACCACCAAGAGCAGCCTGAAGCAGCTGATCATCCCCGGCATGTTCTTTGAAAACATCGGCCTCACCTACCTGGGACCGTACGACGGACGGGACATCCACGCGCTTTTGGGCGCATTCCGCAACGCGAAGCGTCTGAACCGCGCCGTGGTGGTGCACGTGATGACCAAAAAGGGAGACGGCTACGCGCCGGCGGAGAAAAACCCCGCCTTCTATCACGGGATCGGTCCGTTCGACCTGATCACGGGCAAGCCGAAGGACAGGCCGAAGACACCGACGTACGACAAGCTGTTTTCCGATACGATCTGCAGCCTGGCGGAGGAAGATACCCGCATCGTCGGGATCACGGCGGCCATGGCGGACGGCGTGGGGCTGGCCAAATTTGCCAGGCTCTACCCCAGGCGCTTTTTTGACGTGGGGATCGCGGAGGAACACGCGGTCACCTTTGCAGGCGGCCTGGCCGCCGGGGGCCTGCACCCCTACGTGTGCGTCTACTCGTCGTTTCTGCAGCGCGCCTACGACCAGATCATCCACGACGTCTGCCTGCAGAAGCTGCCGGTGACCTTCGTCATCAGCAGGGCGGGCGTGGTCGGCGCGGACGGGGAGACCCACCAGGGGATCCTGGACCTGTCCTATCTGTCCACCATCCCGGGGATGACGGTCTTCGCGCCCAAGAACGCGGAGGAGTTCGTGCAGGCCGTGATATTTTCCAAAGACTTTGACGCGCCGTTTGCCATCCGTGTGCCGCGCGGCGCTTCCTATACCGGTTTTACCGGCGTATGCGAAAAGATAGAGCCCGGCGTCTCCGAGACGCTGTTCGCCGAAAAGGACGTCGCCCTGCTGGCCGTTGGCAGCATGGTGGAGACGGCGGACGCGGTGCGGGACGCCTTAAAACGGGAGGGCCTGTTCGTGACCCTTGTGAACGCGCGCTTTACGGCGCCTGTCGACCGCGCCATGATCGCTTCCCTGCCGGAGCGGCACCGGCTGATCGTGACGATGGAAGAGAACGTGCGCTCCGGCGGTTTCGGCGAACACGTGAGCGAGATCCTGGCCGAGTGCGGCGCGGGCGTCAAGGTGCTGAACGTCTCCATTCCGGACTGCTACGTGGAGCACGGCTCCCAGACGCAGCTGCGCAAGAACCTGGGACTCGACGCGGAGACCGTGACCGAACGGGTGCTCGCCGCCTGGAAGGAGGTCCGCGCATGAGCAGGGAACGGCTGGACAGCCTGGTGACGGCCCGCGGCCTGGCCGCCTCGCGCGAGCAGGCAAAGCGCCGCATCATGGCCGGAGAGATCTATGTGAACGGCCAGAAAGAGGACAAGGCCGGCTCGCTGTTTGCGCCGGACGTGCAGATCGAGTGGCGCGGTGACCCGCTTCCCTACGTGAGCCGCGGCGGCCTGAAGCTCAAAAAGGCTGTCGACACGTTTGGTCTGGACTTAAAGGGACTTGTCTGCATGGACATCGGCGCGTCCACAGGCGGCTTTACCGACTGCATGCTGCAGGAGGGAGCGGTCCGTGTGTTCGCGGTGGACGTGGGACACGGCCAGCTGGACTGGTCGCTGCGCACGGACGAACGCGTCGTCTGCATGGAAAAGACCAACGCCAGGTACCTCACGCCGGAACAGCTGGGCGGGGTGCGGCCGGACTTTTCCTCCATCGACGTATCGTTCATCTCGCTGGCAAAGATCCTGCCGGCGGTAAAGGACTGTCTGAATGAGACCGGCCGGATCGCGGCGCTGATCAAACCGCAGTTTGAGGCGGGCCGCGAAAAGGTGGGCAAAAAGGGCGTGGTCCGGGACCCGGCCGTACACCGCGAAGTGATCGAGGCGGTGCTGGCCTTCTGCGCGGAGAACGCCCTGTATCCGCTGGGGCTGACCTACTCGCCGGTCAAGGGACCGGAGGGCAACATCGAATATCTGCTGTATCTGACCAAAGACCGTCCGGCGGAAGCGGCGGCGACCGATCCCGCGCGCGTGGTGGAAGAGGCGCACGCCGCCCTGGACAGACGGGAGGCATAAACTGTGAAACGCTTTTTTATCGCATCCAATGAGATGAAGGACCGGGACCATTCCGAAGCGGCGGCCTTAAAGCGCTTTATCGAGAGCAAGGGCGGTGCCGTGGCCGACGAGCTGGCCGGCCTGGGGAGCGGCTTCGGCGCGCAGATCCCCGACGGTACCGACTGCCTGATCGTACTCGGCGGCGACGGCACGCTGCTGCGTGCGGCCCGCCGGTTAAAGAACAAGGGCATCCCCATCCTGGGCATCAATCTGGGCCATCTGGGCTACCTGACCGAGGGCGACAAGGACAGCGCCAAGGACATCATCGAGCAGGTGCTCGCGGGGCGCTACGTGATCGAGGAGCGCATCATGCTGCACGGCACCGTGCGGCGGGGCGGCAAGGTGATCGCGGAAGATCTGGCCCTGAACGACATCACGGTCACCCGCAGCCGGTCCCTAAAGACCATCAACTTCGGGCTGCACGTCAACGGCGACCTGCTGTACCGGTACCGGGCGGACGGCATCATCATCAGCACGCCCACCGGCTCTACGGCCTACAATCTGTCCTGCGGCGGCCCCATCGTGGAACCCACCGCGGAGCTCTTTCTGGTGACGCCCATCGCGCCGCATTCCCTGAACAACCGCAGCCTGGTCCTGTCCGCCGGGGACAGCATCGACCTGGAGATCACGGACAACAACGACGATCCGGATCTTTCTCTGGAATACTGCGCCTATTTTGACGGAGATTCCAACGTGCAGCTGGAGCCGGGCGACCGGATCGACATCGTGCGGGCACCGGAGATGACGCGCATCTTAAAGCTGTCCAACCGGAGCTTTCTGGATACGTTAAAGAAGAAGATGACGATTTAGAGGGGAACCAATGCTGGTCAATCTTCACGTAAAGAATTTTGCACTGATCGACGAGGCCGACGTGGATTTCGGCAGCGGCCTGAACATCCTGACGGGTGAGACGGGCGCCGGAAAATCCATCCTGATCGACTCGGTGAACGCGGCCCTCGGAAGCCGCCTAAAGACCGACGTGATCGGCAAAGACGGAGACAGCGCCTATATCGAGCTGCTGTTCTCGGTCGATTCCGAGGAAAAAAAGCAGGCCCTGAAGGACCTGGACATCGACACCGATTTTGACAGCATCATCCTGTCACGGAAGATCACGGGGACGAGGAGCATCCACAAGATCAACGACGAGACGGTGACGGCCGCGCGCGTAAAGGCCGCGGCGGAACTGCTGATCGACATCCACGGGCAGCACGAGCACCAGTCTCTGACGCATAAGAAGAAGCACCTGGAGATCCTGGACCGGTACGCCGACGACGCGGCGCTTTTGGAGCAGACCGCCGTGCTGTACCGGACCTACAAAAAGCGGGAAGAGGCCTTAAAGGCTTTTCTGACGGATGCGGAAGCCCGCGCCCGCGAGCTGGATTTCCTGCGCTACGAGGCCAACGAACTGCGGACCGCGGCGGTGGCAAAGGGCGAAAAGGAAGAGCTTTCCGAGACCTTTAAGCGCTACCGCAACAGCGCCAGGCTGGCGGCATCCGTCTCGTCCATGCTGAAAGAGCTGTCCGAGAGTCAGGACTGCGCCGCCGACCGGCTGGACCGGGCGGTGAAAGCCGCGCGGGACGCGGTGGCCTACGACGAAAGCCTGCGCGGGCTGCTGGAGAGCCTGGAGACGGCGGAGGATTTGATCTCCGGGATCTGCAGGGACGCGGAGGACTACGCGCGCTCGCTGCGCTACGATCCGGAGGACTACGACCGCATCTCGGACCGGCTGGACGAGATCAACCATCTGGAGCAGAAATACGGCAGCGGCTACGAGGCGCTGCAGGCGGCGCTTGCAAAGCGGGAGGCGCGGATAGACGAGCTGGAGCACTTTGACGAGCGTCAGGCGGAGGCGCGCGAAGCGCTGATGGAGGCGGAGACGGCGCTGGCCGGCGCCTGCGAGGCGCTGCGGAAAAGACGGCGGGAGGCGATCCCCGGTCTGACACAGGCCATCACCGACACCCTGCGGGATCTGAACTTTCTGGACACCCGCTTTGAGGTGGACCTGCAGAGCCTGCCGGAGTACACGGCGCTCGGCGCGGACGAGGCGTCGTTTCTGATCGCCTTAAACCCCGGGGAGGACTTAAAGCCCCTTTCGGAAGTGGCGAGCGGCGGCGAGCTCTCCCGCATCATGCTGGGCATCAAGGCCGTGCTGTCGGACCGCGACGATACCCCCACGCTGATCTTTGACGAGATCGACGCGGGCATCTCCGGGCGGACGGCGCAGCTGGTATCACAGAAGCTGAACGTGATCGCGGCGCACGCGCAGGTGATCTGCATCACCCATCTGCCGCAGATCGCCGCGATGGCGGATGCGCACTTCTGCATTGAAAAGAGCGCGGACAACAACCGGACGCACACCCGGGTGACCAGGCTGTCCGAAGAGCAGACCGTAGACGAACTGGCGCGCCTTTTGGGCGGCGCCGAGATCACAGACCGCGTGCGGGAGAACGCGCGGGAGATGAAGCTGCTCGCGGAACGCGTAAAGCAGCGGAAGCAGCCGGACTGAGGGAACTGTAATGAGCAAGAGAATGATCGTGGATATCCTGATGGTGGTGCTGCTGCCGTTTCTGATGGCCTACAGCCTGATCAGCGAGACGCTGCACGAGTTTGGCGGGCTTGCCATGCTGGCGCTGTTTACCACCCACCACGTGCTGAACCGGGCCTGGTTTAAGACGCTGCGCAGGGGCCCTTACAGCGCCGTGCGCACGGTCAACACCGTGATCGACCTGCTGCTGCTTTTGGACATGGTGCTCATGGCCGTAAGCGGCGTCCTGATCTCCAAGCATGCGCTGACCTTTTTGGGGATCTCCGGCGGCACCGCCATCGGACGGATGCTGCATATGATCGGCGCCTACTGGGGCTACGTGCTGATGTCGGTGCACCTGGGCTTTCACGGCGGCGTGATGGGCGCGCGGATGGGCATTTT
>CACZPX010000023.1 GCA_902783095.1 uncultured Lachnospiraceae bacterium | reverse complement strand
ATCCACTGGAAGATCTTGCGCTGCTTGGCCTTGCTGTCACCCTGGAACAGGTACAGCAGGGAAGTCTCTGCTTCGTAGTAGTAGGACACGATGCAGGTGAAGGAGAACAGCAGCAGCATGATGGCAACGAACCAGTTGCCGAAGCCGCCGATGAAGGTGTTAACAGCTTCCTGCACATAGACGACGCCGCCGCCCTGGCCGGCAACAGCCTCGGCACCGGTGTAGATCATGGCAGCCGTATCGCCGTCCGGAGATACGTTGAAGCAGTTGGTCAGCAGGACCATGAACGCGGTCATGGTGCAGACCACGATGGTGTCCAGGAAAACGCCGGCAGCGTTTGCCATACCCTGTTTGACCGGGTGAGAAGTCTCGGAAGCGGAAGCCGCGGGAACAGCTTCGCCCATGCCGGCTGCGGACGAGAAGGTACCGCGCTTGATACCCTGCTGGATAGCAGCGCCGATAGCGCCGCCCACGATGGCGTCCTTACCAAAGGCACCGGCAAAGATCATGCCGAACATGCGCGGGATCTGGTCGATGTTCATCACAACGATGATGATGGTCATGAGGCCGTAGGCTACGGTCATGAACGGAACGACAGCGCTGGCGAAGTTGCCGATACGCTTGATACCGCCGATGACGATGACGCCCAGAATGATGGCCAGGATCAGAGAGGTGACCCACATGGGGATGCCGGCCGCGTTGTAGAAGGAATCGCTGATGGTGTTGGTAGCGGCAGCGGGCATGAACAGACCGGCGCCAAGACCAAGTGCCAGAGCGATGATGGCGCCGAACCATTTCTGGCCCAGGCCGTACTCGGCGACCATAGCGGAAGAACCGCGGTACTCACCGTCGATCTTTCTCTTGTAGAGCTGACCTAACGTACACTCCACAAAGCAGACAGCCGCGTTGGTGATACCGATCACCCACATCCAGAAGATGGCACCGGGACCGCCCCTCCAGATAGCAACCGCAACACCGGCAACGTTACCGGTACCGATACGCATTGCCATCGTCGTACAGAACGAAGCAAACGTGGAAATACCGGAATCCGAAGCACCGCCGGAGAAGATTCTCTTCCACATGTCACCGTGATGGGTGATCTGGAAGAAGCCGAGGAAGATCGAGAATATGATTCCCGTTCCGCCTACCAGGATCAGCATGCCAATGCCCCAAAGCCAGCCATTGGCCCAACCCACAAAGTCATAAAACCATTGCATAACGAACTCCCCTTTCGCTTAAAAATTTTGTGCACAGAACCGCTGGTTTCGTACGGCTTCGTGCAGTTTCAGCCCATCAAGTCCGACGGACTTAATAAACCTTTTTTAGTATAGAAACATAATCTGGGATTGTCAAGACAAAGTAACAGGTTTTTATCAATTTACATAATACACACAAATTGCCTTGGTTTGTTAACGAAAACCTTAACAATAATCATTGATAAAATTATGCCCATCATTTATGATGGAATCAAATTAGACCATAGTCTAATTTCGCTGCCGGGCAAGCGGCAAGAATCCGATTATCTTTGATAATTTTATAGCGATATCGCTTGCAATCAGGAGGGCAGTCAGGTAAAATAGACGAGAGTATAGACTACAGTCTATTTTCGGGGCCGGACAGCCGGCCAAAGCAGAAAGCGAGGGATCAGATGGACATCAGAGCTGCTTTAAATGAATATGATGCGATGCTTGGAAAAAAGCCGATCGGCGAGGTGGAGACCTTCCTGAACGGAAAGATCGCGCAGGCGCGCACGGAACGCGACTTTGACGCGCTGTTTGCCCTTTTAAATGAATACGTGGGGCTCTCCCGCAACCTCCGCAAGAGAGAGGAGTGCCTGGCGGCCTGCGACGAGCTGCTGCTTCTGGCGGACCAGATCCGCATTCTGAACTCGCCGCAGCACGCGACCATGCAGTTAAACGTCGCCACGGCGTACAGCGTGTTCGGCAAATACGAGGGCGCGGAGGCCCTGTTTGAGGACACCGAGCAGATCTTCGCCGAGGTGGAAGAGAAAAATCCCTACACGCTGGCCAGCCTGTACAACAACTGGAGCACACTGTATCTGTATCAGAACCGCTTTGAGGACAGCGTGCGCCTGCAGAAGAAGGTGCTGGAGACGGTCGACCGTTACGACGACCTGGTGGCGGAGCAGGCCACGTCCCGCGCCAATATCGCGTCCGCGCTGGTGCGCCAGTACGAGAAAGAACATAAAAAAGACCTGCTGGACGAGGCGGAGACCGTCCTGAACGAGGCGCTGGCCCTGTTTTCGAAGGACACCAGCGGGAGCTTCCACTACGGCACCGCGCTCATCACAAAGGGAGACCTGCTGATGGACCGCAGGGACTACGGGGCTGCGGCGGAGGCCTATAAGGCCGCTATGGACAAACTGGATGCGACGCTTGGCCGCGGCAGGCAGTACCAGACCGCCAAGGCGCTGTACGAGCGCGCGAAGGCGCAGGCCGAGGAGGAAGCATGACGGCTGTCAGTCGGGCAAGATCGCTGTACCTGACTTTGGGCGCTCCCATGATAAGGGAACGCTTTCCGGCCTATGAGGGGCGGATCGCCGCCGGCTTTGCCGGGGAGGGCTCCGACTGCTTCGGCTTTGACGACGATATCTCGCGCGACCACGACTACGGCCCGGGCTTTTGCCTGTGGCTTTCGGAGGGGGACTACGCGCGCATCGGCGAAGATTTGAACCGCGCGTACCGGGACCTGATCCGGGCTTACTGCGCGGAACATCCGGAAGAGGCTCCCAGCGGATATGATCCGCGGCTTGCGATGCGGCGCGGCGCGCACAGCATCCGTTCCTATTATCAGAACATCCTCCACGTGCGCGTGGACGAAGAGCATTTTAGCCTGAGCGATTCCGACTGGCTGAACCTTGACGAGGCGGCCGCGGCGACGGCTGTGAACGGAACGGTGTTCCGCGACGACGCGGGCCTGTTTACCGGCATCCGCAACACGCTGCTGGCCTACTATCCGGAACGCGTGTGGAAGCGCCGGCTGATCCATGAGCTGCGCGAGTTCTCGCAGTACGCGCAGAGCAATTACGCGCGCTGCATGGCGAGAGGCGACCGCACCACGGCGCTCATCTGCCGCGCAAAGGCGGCGGAATCCGCCTTTAAGCTCCTGTTTCTGCTGAACCGGCGCTTT
>CACZPX010000022.1 GCA_902783095.1 uncultured Lachnospiraceae bacterium | reverse complement strand
GGCGCCGCCGTGGTCGTATCGCTGCTGCCGCACGCGGAAAGCGCCATGCAGACGGCGAGGATCATGGACAGGACGGCCAGAAGCTTTCTGTTTTTCATAATCGTTTCCTCCTTTATTTTCATTAGGCGGCAGGGCCTGCCACCTAATTTTAAAAGGCATTATAGTTTTGGCCGAACCACATGTCAACTATTTTGTCTGACAAGTGTTTAACAAGGGGCAGCACAAAAAGGACCGTCCCACAAGGGGCGGTCCCAAAGCAACTGTATAATACTGTCTCACTGCAGTTTATTCTGACCGGTCACAGCGCGTAGGCCGGCAGAACGTTTCCGTCCAGATCCTTCCAGGTAAAACGTCCGTCTTCCAGGATGATATACCCCCGCACCGAATCCTGCTTGGGGAAGGTGACGGAGCCCGGATTGGCGTAGACATAGTCGCCGAAGGGCTGGCAAACCTGCACGTGGGTATGCCCGTGCAGCAGGACGGTCCCCTTCGGGAGCGGCGGCAGACGGTCCTTGTTGTAGATATGGCCGTGCGTCGCAAAGACGGAGCGTTCCCCGCTCTCCAGCATCATATAGTCCGCCATGATGGGGAACTTAAGCACCACCTGGTCCACCTCCGCGTCACAGTTTCCGCGCACGCTCACGATGCGGTCCGCGAGCGGATTGAGCATGTCGATCACCTTTTTGGGATCGTAGGCTTCCGGCAGGCCGTTGCGCGGGCCGTGATAAAGGATATCCCCCAGCAGGAGGATGCGGTCCGCACCCTCCCGCCGGAAGGCTTCCAGCATCTTTTCGCAGTACAGATAAGATCCGTGGAGATCCGACGCGATGAACCACTTCATGGTCAGTCTCCGATCTTCTTTTCCATGGTGACGAGCAGCGGTGAAAAGCCCAGTCGTTCAAAGAAGGCCATACCGGCGCTGTCAAAGTTCCAGCAGCTGAGCTCCGCAAACTGTACGCCCTTCTTCTTGGCCTCCAGATAGGCCTCGTTGTAGAGCTGGGTGCCGATACCCACGCGGCGGCTCTCCTCGGTGACGTAGATGTTGGCGATCACCAGTTTGCCGGCTTCCGCGTCCTCTCCGGCCTGCTCGTACTCGCAGAGGATCTGCCCCACCAGCTTGTCCGTCTTGTTGACCGCGACAAAGATGTCCTTATCCGGATCGGCCAGCGCCTCCTGCACCTCTTCCAGGGACAGGATCTCATCCTCCTGATCCACGATGTCCGGGCGCTTGCGGGCCTGTACGGCGTGCATCTCCTGCAGGTAGCCGTAGATCTTCTCCGCGTCCTCCGGGACTGCCTTGCGGACGCTCACCTGTTCGGTCTCGTCGCCGCTCACCGGGTTTGTCCAGGCCGCCGCCTGCGCGATGGACATGCGCTTGCGCACGGGCTGCTCTTCTTCGTTTGCTCTCTTGTTCCACGCCATGGACGTATCCTCCTGCCTCAGCCTGTATTACTTTGCGATCTCTTTGACCATTTCGGTCAGGACCTTCACCTGGGTCTCCATGTGCTCCACAGTGATGTGCTCAAAGGGACCGTGCGCCGCATAGCCGCCGGTGCCCACGTCCGGGCACAGCAGGCCGCGGTAGGTGAGTCTGGCGCCGTCGGTGCCGCCGCGGGCCACCCGCTCCACGGGCTCCATGCCGCAGGCCACGATGGCCTTCTTGACGACGTCGATGATCTCGGGGCGCTCCATGATCAGGTCCGCCATGTTCTTGTAGTGATACTCGATGGTGAGCTTCACCACGCCGTCACCGTACTTCTCGTTCAGGATCTTCTCGATGTGGCGCAGGGTCTCCTCGCGCACGCGGAAGGTCTCTCGGTTGTGATCGCGGACGATGTAGGTCAGTTTGGCCTTCTCCACGTCGCCTTCCATGTTGGTGAGGTGGAAAAAGCCCTCGCGGCCGTCGGTATGCGCCGGGATCTCGGTGCCGGGCAGCAGGCTGTTGTACTCCATGGCGATCAGGCTGGCGTTTTTCATCTTGTTCTTGGAGGAACCGGGATGGATGCTGTAGCCCGTCACGTCCACGAAGGCCGTGAGCG
>CACZPX010000021.1 GCA_902783095.1 uncultured Lachnospiraceae bacterium | reverse complement strand
CTTTGGAGACGGACTTGACGGCGTTGCAGAAGACCTGCGCGTCCTCGGCGGAAAAGTCCCGGCCGTAGGTCGTATCGTAGGCGTAGGCCACGTAGTCGTCGTAGTCGTTCAGCTTGGCGATCCGGTCGCGGATCTGCACCAGTTCCACGTAGATGGGGCCGACCGTCTCGAAGATGGCGCCCTCCAGCCCGTACACCACGTCATAGTAGCTCTCCGCGTCGCGGTAGTAGAGCATGGAGCCCTCTATGCCGTTCAGCTTGGAGAAGGTCCAGACCGTGCCTTCGTATTCAAAGGTGAAATCGTCCAGCCGGTTCCACACCGCGTCGTACTGGTCCTCCAGCTCGTCCTCCCGTCTGGAGAGTTCAAACTCCTCGTCGGACATGGCGCGGTATTCGTTGTAGGCCTCAAAGGCCTCCTCGCCCACGTGCGCCTTGAACGTGTCTTTGTATGGGCCCTCGGTCAGGTCCTTGCAGGCCACCAGAAAGGCGTCGCCGCAGTCCAGCAGCACCTCGTAGGTGTAGCTGGTCTCTTCCGAGGCCTTTTCGTCGGTGGTGTCGGTGTCGTAGGCGATCTCCGCCACGGTGCGCAGCGTCATGATCTCAAGCACGTCGCCGTACAGCCGGTCGTAGAGGGCGAGGGCCGTCTCCGCGTCCGCGGCGGCGGTCATGGCCTTCACGTTCTCTAAGAACGGCTCTTTTTCATAATGATAATACTCCGGGATGGGCGGCGCGGTCTCCCCGCCGTCCGGGGCGGCCGTCGTCTCCGCCGGCGTGGTATTAGCCGCGGCGTCCGTGGTCTGCGTGGGGGTGCTTTCCGGCGCGTCGGTCCCCGCTTCCGTGGTCTGCGCGGGCTCGGTCTGCGCCTCCAGGGTGAGCATGGCCACCTCGGGCGGGACCGGCGGGAACAGACAGCCTGTCTGCGGAAGGACGACGCAAAGGATCAAAACGAAAGGAAGTATATTTTTTTGGAAGATTCTGCGCATGCCGCGGCACCTCCGGGGGTATTTTCTGATACGATTATACATAAAAAAGAGGGGCTTGGACAGAGCCATTCTTTTTAGTTTAATTTATTCACCTACATTCTATGATTTAGTTGATTTCTGCCACAAAGTCTGTTATATTATTCACGTCGGGTCTCCCGATAATCTAGAAACAAAAAGGAGAAATTATGAAAAAGAGTGCAACCAAATCATTGCTGGCCATCCTTCTGATCGTCTGCATGATGCTCACTGCCTGCGGCAGCACCGGCGACACCACCACTGCTGCTCCGGCTGACGGCTCCCAGGCCTCCGGCGACAACCAGGGCACCGTCGATGATGACTTCGTCCTGAAGTGCTCTTACTCGGGCATCGCTGATACGCTGGATCTGTTCAACAGCGCTTACAGCCTTGCGACCACCACCTGCTTTGCGCAGTGCTATTCTCCGCTGATCACCCGCGACGGCAATCATGACCTCGTTCCCATGGTCGCAGACAAGTGGGAAATGAGTGAAGACGGCCTGACCTACACCTTCCACATCGATGTCAGAGCCAGCTTCAGCAACGGCGAGAAGATCACCTCTGACGACGTTCTGTTCACCTTTGATGAAGTGAAGAAGTCCGGTTCCCGCGGCCATACGATGACCTCCGTGGACAGCGCTGAGTGCCCTGACGAGTCCACTATCATCTTCCACCTGAACTATCCGGATGCTCTGTTCCTGGGCCGCGTTGCCGCCCCGAACACCTTCGCAATCGTCAGCCGCAAGGCTTATCAGGAATTCGGCGCCGAGTACGGCTCCTCCATCGACAAGGCTGTGTACTCCGGCCCCTATGTTCCCACCGAGTGGCAGAACAACGTCTCCATGACCTTCAAGGCCCGTGAAGACTACTGGCTGGGCGCCCCCGCCATCAAGAACGTCAAGGTCTTCAACATCACCGATACCAACGGCAACATCGTTGCTATCCAGACCGGCGACCTGGACTTCTCCTGGACCTCCGTTTCCGGTTCCGCTTATGAGACCCTGAAGAACGCCGAAGGCGTGCACTTCTGCGATTACACCGGCTGCCGTTTCGAAGTTCTGAACTTCTACCACAAGAGCGGCATGTTCAGCGACCTCCGCATGCGTCAGGCTGTTGCCTACGCCGTGAACCCCGATGATGCTCTGCAGATCGGTATCGACGGCAAGGGCTTCGTCATCCGTTATCCGTATGACACCCCCATGCAGTCCCCGGCTCTGAACTATGATTCCCCTTACGCCATCAAGCAGGATCTGGAAAAGGCCAAGGCCCTGGTTGAAGAGTGCGGCAACAAGGGTGCTCACGTTGTGATCAGCTCCTATCAGCCCGATCCTTATCCGGCCATGTCCACCTGGCTGCAGTCCGTCTTAAATGAGATCGGTCTGGATGCCGAAGTACAGGTCATGGAGCGCGGCGCCTGGCTGGATGCCTGCAACGCGGAAGAGCTGACCATCTCCATGCTGTCCCTGAACGGTTCCGACTATGATATGGACGGTATGATCAACTACCTCGGCGCCGAGTACAACGGCACCCGCGGCAACTATGGCTGGTACTACAGCGAGCAGATGGAAGAGTACATCAAGGAAGCCCGTACGCAGGTCGGCGACGATCGTGCTCAGGCATTCAAGAACATGATCGACCTGATGTGGCAGGATGTGGCTCTGATCCCGCTGTTCGACTGGGATTACAGCCTGCCTTGCAGAGACAACATCGAAGTGACCGACGGTCTGAACTATGCTGTCTACTTCTTCAAGGTAAAATAATTGATCCGCTGAAAACCTTTTAATGATGGATCGGCCGCCCCGGGAAACCGGGGCGGTTTTAATGTATTCCTGTCATCCTGAGCGCAGCGAAGGATCTCCGCAGGGCAGCCAAAGACTCCGCAGGGCCAGGAATCCTGTTGGTTTACCTGACAGCCTGTGGTATAATCACGGCGAAACCGGCTGTACGGTAAAACGGAGAAAGGAAGAGAGAGCCGTATGAACATCAGCATCCGCAAAGGCAGGATCGAAGACCTGCCCCGCCTTTTGGAGATCGAAGCGAGCGCCATTCCGGGCTACGGCTACCTGGACGGGGTAAAAGAGGAGTTTTTTGACAACAGCCGCGGCGAACTGATCGTGGCGGAGACCGACGGGCTGCCCATCGGCTTTGCGCGCTTTACGCTGGAATACGACGGCTCCGCCTGGCTGGAGATCCTGCGCGTGCACAAGGACTGGCAGCGCAAAGGCTGCGGACGCGCCATCTGGGCGCGGTTTATGGAGCTTGCGGCGCAGTACCGGGTGCCCGCCATGCGCATGTACACCGGCGAGAAGAATATCGCCTCCAGGAGCCTGGCCGAACAGCACGGGCTGCACGTGGCCTGGCATACGGTGGAAGGCGTGCTGATGCGGGAAAACCTGCCGGCGGATGCGGCGCATGCGGATGCGGCGGACGGCTTTGTGCGCATTGCAGATCCGGCTGCGGTCGGCGCGCTGATGGCGCCCTTTGCGGAGGACTATCATCATTATACCAGCACCAACCGCACCTATTACGCGCTGAACGACGCGCTCTATGCCGGCCTTTCCAAAGATTTTGACGTGTGGGCAAAGGGGGATTCCGTACTGATCACCGGCGCGCGCTTTTTACCGGAGCGCGGCATCAATATCCTCTGCATGGGCGGCGACCTGACGGCCTGCGCGGCTAAGGCCATGGCGCTGCTTTCGGCCTCCGACAAACCGCGCCTGGTCGCGATGGTCTCGGAAGAGGACGCTGCGCGCCAGACAGCCCTGGAGTCTGCCGGCTTTGTCTTTACCCGACCCGGCATCATTATGCTGGAACGGACGTTCTGAGCAAGCACAACTTAAAACACGGGAGTGTGGGGACGCGGGGACGGTCCTTGCTGTCTTCATTTTGAAGACAGCAAGGACCGTCCCCGCGTCCCCACTGTATCCCGTATCCTGTTGACTTTTATTTGCAGGCCTTCGGCAGCGGAGCGCGCTTTAGGGCTTCGCGGAAGTCCACCACGTAGTCGGCCATCAGCGGGAGCATCTCGTTGCCCCATTCCACGGTCGCCTTGGTGGGCGGATCGGTGGCCATGCCGTGGGCCAGCCAGCCGTTGTCGGTGATGCTGCGCACGGCGCGGGGCATGGCGACGTTGGCACCCTTGAACACCACGTTGGTCCAGTTGCCGGAGGGCAGTTCATCCGACACGTCGTTTTTGATGCCCTCGCTGAGCTCCAGATATTCGGTCTTGATCAGGGACGGATCCACGCCGTAAATGCCGGCCGTCTCCAGGCCGCCGCCGTGGCCCCCGCGCCATTCCGGGCGGATCTCGCCGGCGATCAGCCACCAGTCCAGCCGCGCCAGGTAGGCGCCCTTGCGGTACAGCCACTGGCCTACGGAGTCGATGGATTTGGAATTGCCGCCGTGGCCGTTTAGGATCAGGAAGCGGCGGAAGCCGTAGTCGTAGAATTTGCCGCAGATGGTCTTCAACAGGGCGATCAGGCCGTCCACGCCGATGGAGACCGTACCGGTAAAGCCCTCCAGATCGTCCGTGGCGCCGTAATTGACGGTCGGGGCGATCACCACGTCGCAGCGTTCCTCAATGTACTTTGCGATCCTGTCCGGGATCAGGGTGTCGGTGCCGAGCGGCATGTGCTTGCCGTGGTTTTCCAGACTGCCTACCGGGATCAGAATGGTATCGTCGTGTGTCAGATACTCCTCCACCTGAAGATAGTTCATGTGCTCCAGAAACATGATGGCCTCCTTAAAATGATGCTGATGCGGTACCGCCGCCGGGACTGCGCAAACGCGGCAGCCTGCCGGGCAGCAGTATTTAAATCATTATAACCAAATGCCGGGGATATTGTCAAACGGGGTAAAATAGAGTAAAATAACGCGGATACTTGGATAATCGCCTTTGGCAGATCGAAAAGGAGCAAACGCCGATGGAAACGCAGCAGATGAACAGCGAAACGGGAACGACGCAGACCGGACAGACGCAGCAGCAGATGCAGCAGGGGTATGCCGGCCCGCAGAGCAGTTATCAGCAGAATTACAACGGCCCGCAGAGTTATTACCAGCAGGGCGGCAACGGCCAGCAGTACAGCGGACAGCAGAGCTATTATCAGCAGGGCGGCAACAGCCAGCAGTACAACGGCCAGTACCAGCAGGGCTATAACGGCCAGCAGGTCAGCGGCCAGTATCAGCCGTACAATTACCGGCAGAATGCCGGTCCGTTCAACGTCACGACGGGGACGATGGACGCATCCTCGGGCGGCCTGATGGTCCTGGCGGGCTTCCTGCCGATCCTGGGCCTGATCCTGTATCTGGTGTGGAACGGCCAGAAACCCATCAAGGCACGGTCCGTGGGAAAGGGTGCCCTGATAGGCGCCGGGGTCTGGTTTGTCGTCATCCTCTTTCTGGTGATCCTTTTCCTCAATTGAGACCGCCGCGGCCTTGCGGCAGTGGCCTGGGCGGACCGGGTTTCGGCGCTGCGGCGCCGGCACGGATGATATCGGAATATAGATGGAAGAACGTATTTTAAAACTCAGCAACATCGTAAAGAAATACGGGGACGTGGAGGCCTTAAAGGGCATCAGCTTTGACGTGGGCGCGGGCGAGTTTCTGACCCTGCTCGGCCCGTCCGGCTGCGGCAAGACCACCACGATCCGGCTGATCGCCGGCCTGGAGGAACTGGACGGCGGCAGCATCATCTTAAACGGTGAGGATATCACCGAAAAGGAGCCGAACGAGCGGGCGGTGAACACCGTCTTTCAGAACTATGCGCTCTTTCCCCACATGAACGTGGCGGAAAACATCGGCTACGGACTGAAATTGAAAAAGATGGACAAGGTGGCGATCCGCGAAAAGGTCGCTGCCGCCTTAAAGACCGTGCAGCTGGAGGGCTACGAAAAACGGCGCATCTCCCAGCTGTCCGGCGGACAGAAGCAGCGCGTGGCGGTGGCCCGCGCCATCGTGAACGAGCCGGCCATCCTGCTTCTGGACGAGCCGCTCGGCGCGCTGGATCTGAAGCTGCGCCGCCAGATGCAGCGCGAATTGAAGGCGCTGCAGAAAGAACTGCACATCACCTTTGTCTATATCACCCACGACCAGGAGGAGGCCCGCTACCTGTCCGACCGCATCATCGTGATGAACGCCGGGCAGATCGAGCAGATGGGTCCCACGGAGGAGATCTTTGAGCGTCCGGCCACGGACTTTGTCCGGGATTTCATAGAGGAGTCCCGGCTGGTCATGCCATGAAGAGCCGCCGGCTGATGGCGGGGATGGTCTTCCCGCTCTACGCGTTTACGCTGATCTTTGTGCTGTTCCCGCTGGTCTACCTGATCGTGATCAGCTTTATGACCCGCGCGGAAGTGTGGGGCTTTGTAAACGATTTCACGCTGGACAACTATAAGCAGATTTTGGAACCGATCAACCTGCGCACCTTCGGCCAGTCCTTAAAGCTGGCGGGCATCGCCACGGTGCTGAACGTGCTGATCGGCTATCCCTTCGGCTATTTTATGGCGCGCCTGCCGGAGCGCCGGCGCAGCCTGGTCATGAAACTGGTGATGATCCCCTTCTGGACCAGCTCGCTGATGCGCCTGTACGGCTGGATCATCATCTTCCGCAGCAACGGCGTGCTGGATTCGGCCCTGATGGGCCTGGGCCTTACGGAAGAGCCGCTCAAACTGCTTTTCTCCTACGAGGCCGTGGTGGTGGGCATGATCTACGCGCTGCTGCCCATGATGATCCTCTCCGTGTACTCCAGCGCGTCCAAGCTGGACTTTGAACTGGTCGCGGCGGCCAGGGACCTGGGCGCTTCGCGCTTTACGGCCTTCCGCACCGTGGCGCTGCCGCTTACCATGCCGGGCCTGTTCTCCGGCGTGATCCTCACCTT
>CACZPX010000020.1 GCA_902783095.1 uncultured Lachnospiraceae bacterium | reverse complement strand
TTCATGACGGAGGAGATCTACCAGAACATCGTGCGCAATGTGGACGGGAGTGCGCCGGAATCCATTCATCTGTGCGACTATCCGGTGTTTGACGAAGCGCATATCGACGAGGCCCTCGAGGCGAACATGGACGAGGTCCTGAAGATCGTTGTGATGGGCCGCGCTGCCAGAAATGCTGCCAATATCAAGAATCGTCAGCCCATCGGACAGATGTTTGTAAAGACTGCCAACGGAGAAGGCCTGGACAGCTTTTTCTCCGATATCATCACCGACGAGCTCAATGTCAAGAAGATCACGTTTACTTCCGACGTGCGGGAGTTTACCTCCTACAACTTCAAGCCGCAGCTTCGCACCGTAGGCCCGAAGTATGGCAAGCAGCTTGGCGGGATCCGCACATACCTGGCGGAAGTGGACGGCAATGCGGCCATGGATGAGCTGCGTGAAAACGGCGCTCTGAAATTCGAGGTGGCCGGCGTGAACGTGGAGCTTTCCGAGGAGGATCTGCTGATCGAGCCGACGCAGAAGGAAGGATATGTGTCTGAGGCGGACAATGCCATCACTGTGGTGCTCGACACCAATCTCACCCAGGAGCTGATCGAGGAAGGCTTCGTGAGGGAGCTCACCAGCAAGATCCAGACCATGCGCAAGGAAGCCGGTTTTGAGGTGATGGACCGCATCGCCGTGTCCTACGCCGGCAACGAGACGATCGCGAAGATCTTCGCCGAAGACGGCGGCGCCATTATGCCGGAGGTCCTGGCGGAGAAGCTGGCCGAAGGCACGCCGGCGGGCTATGTGAAGGAGTGGAACATCAACGGCGAGACCGTGACGCTGGGTGTGGAGAAGATCGGATGAGCAATGCAGTCATAAATGAATACCGCTTTGACAAGGACCGTTTCCGGGAGCGCGTGCAGGAGATCGTCAAGTTGGAGTCCCGCAAGACCATCTACGAAGCGAACAACGCGCAGGTCCTGCAGGCCGTCTGCGCCGCGTTAAAGGGCGAGATCATCGACAACTGGATCGCCACGCGCAAGAAGGCCAAGGAACAGGACGTGAAGATGGTCTATTACCTGTCCATGGAATTCTTAATGGGCAGGGCGCTTGGCAATGACCTGATCAACATCGGCGCCTATGAGGGCGTCAGGGAGGTGCTGGAGGAGTTCGGCATCGACCTGAACGTGATAGAGGATACGGAACGCGACTGGGCGCTGGGCAACGGCGGCCTGGGCAGGCTCGCCGCCTGCTTTCTGGATTCCCTGGCCACGCTGGGGTACCAGGCCTACGGCTGCGGCGTGCGCTATCAGTACGGCATGTTCCGGCAGAAGATCGAAAACGGCATGCAGAAGGAAGTGCCGGACGACTGGCTGCGCCTGGGCAATCAGCTGGAGATCCGCCGCGACAGCCACACCAAGGAGATCCGCTTCGGCGGCAACGTGCGCTATACCGTAGGCGCAAACGGCGAGCCGAAGTACGTGCATGAGAACTACCAGTCCATCCTGGCCGTCCCGTACGACCTGCCGGTGATCGGCTACGGCAACGGCGTGGTGAACACGCTGCGCATCTGGGACGCGGAGCCCATGCAGGATCTGGAGCTGGAGGCCTTTGGCCAGGGCGACTACGAGGCGGCGGCCCGCAGCAAGATCCTGGCGGAGACCATCTGCAAGGTCCTGTATCCCAACGACAACCACTACGCGGGCAAGGAACTGCGCTTAAAACAGCAGTATTTCTTTATCTCCGCCACGCTGCAGCGCGCGGTGGAGCGCTATTTGGAAGACCATGACGACATTCACGGTCTGCCGGACAAGGTCGTCTTCCAGATGAACGACACCCACCCCTCCATGGCGGTGGCCGAGCTGATGCGCATCCTGATCGACGACTACGACGTGAGCTGGAACGAGGCCTGGGACATCACCACCCGCTGCTGCGCCTATACCAACCACACCATCATGTCCGAGGCGCTGGAGAAGTGGCCGATCGACCTGTTCATGCGGCTGCTGCCGCGCGTCTACCAGATCATCGACGAGATCAACCGCCGTTTTGTGCTGGAGATCGAGGCCCGGTATCCGGACTGCGCGGAGGAAAAGGTGGAGCAGCTGGCCATCCTGTACAACGGGCAGGTCCGCATGGCGCACCTGGCCATCCGCGGCAGCTTTTCCGTAAACGGCGTGGCGCGCCTGCACACGGAGATTTTAAAGAACCGCGAACTGAAGGCCTTTTACGAGCTTACGCCCGGCAAGTTCAACAACAAGACCAACGGCATCACGCAGCGGCGTTTCCTGCTGCACGGCGATCCGCTGCTGGCGGACTGGATCACGAACCACATCGGCGACGGCTGGATCACCGACCTGTCGCAGATCGCGCGCATCGCCCCGCTGGCGGACGATCCGGTCGCCCGCGCGGAGTTTGCGCGGATCAAGCGGGACAACAAGGTGCGGCTCGCGTCCTATATCAAAGAGCACAACGGCATCGACGTGGACGTGGACTCCGTCTTTGACGTGCAGGTCAAGCGCATGCATGAGTATAAGCGCCAGCTGCTGAACATCATTCACGTGATGTACCTGTACCAGAAGCTGCTCGACCACCCGGAGATGGATTACGTACCGCACACCTTTATCTTTGGCGGTAAGGCGGCGGCCGGCTACCGGCTCGCCAAGATGACCATCGAACTGATCAACGCGGTGGCGGCCGTGGTGAACGCGGACGAGCGCGTGAACAGAAAGCTGAAGGTGGTGTTCATAGAAGACTACAGCGTCTCCAACGCGGAGCTTATCTTCGCGGCCAGCGACGTGAGCGAGCAGATCTCCACGGCCAGCAAGGAGGCCAGCGGGACCGGCAACATGAAGTTCATGTTAAACGGCGCGATAACGCTGGGCACCATGGACGGCGCCAACGTGGAAATCGTGGAAGAGGTGGGCGAAGAGAACGCGGTGATCTTCGGCATGTCCAGCGAGGAAGTGATGGCGCATGAACGCGACCGCGACTACGACCCGATGACCATCTTCCGCGAGGACCACGAGCTGCGCGGCATCCTGATGCAGCTGGTAAACGGCCGCTTTACGCCGCACGATCCGGAGCACTTTAAGCCGCTTTTGGACTCCCTGACCAACACCAACGTCACGTCCAGGGCGGATACCTACTTTATCTTAAAGGACTTCCGTTCCTACGCGGAGGCCCAGGAGCGGATCACGGCGCTGTACCGCGACCGCGAGCGCTGGAACCGCATGGCGCTGTTAAACATCGCGCACAGCGGCAAATTCTCGTCCGACCGTACCATCCGCGAATACGTGGACGATATCTGGCATCTGGATAAACTGAAGGCCTGAGCGGCCCGGGAAAGGCAGAGGGGGAGTGGTACCGCTCCCCCTTTTTATGCAGCAAGCCCGGCAGGCGCGGCTGTGCCCGATCGGCGGAATAGGCCCTGTTAATCGGTTAACAAAGCGGTTTACAAGTCCTGCCCGCGGGCGTATAGTGAAAACAGGAAATGAAAAATATCCAATAAGGGGTGATGGGAAATGCTTAGAATTGAACATTTGACCAAGACCTACGGCACCAAAAAGGCCGTCAACGATCTGTCCCTGCACATTGCGCCGGGAGAGATCTACGGTTTCATCGGCCACAACGGCGCCGGAAAGACCACCACGATCAAGTCCTGCTGCGGCCTGATCAATTTTGACGCGGGACAGATCCTGATCGACGGACATTCGATCAAGGACGAACCGATCGTCTGCAAGCGCCTGATGGCCTATCTGCCGGACAACCCGGATCTCTACGACTATATGACCGGCATCCAGTTTCTGAATTTTGTGGCGGATATCTTCGGCGTGCCGGCCGGGGAGCGCACGGCGCGCATCCACAAATACGCCCATGAGCTGGAGATCGTGGACGCGCTGGCCAACCCGCTCGCGTCCTATTCCCACGGCATGAAACAGAAGCTGGCCATCATCTCCGCGCTGATCCACGCGCCCAAACTGATGCTGATGGACGAGCCCTTCGTGGGCCTGGACCCCAAGTCTTCTCACATTTTAAAGGGCTATATGCGCGAGATCTGCGACGCGGGCGGCGCGATCTTCTTTTCCACGCACGTACTGGAGGTGGCGGAAAAACTCTGCGACAAGGTGGCCATCATCAAGAACGGAGAACTGATCCGCTCCGGGACCATGGAGGAAGTAAAGGGCGACGCGAGCCTGGAGTCGGTGTTCCTGGAACTGGAGGAATAGCCATGGTCCGCTTACTGGTCAAAAAACAGTTCAGGGAACTGTTTGGAAATCTCTATAAAAAGGCCGACGGGTCGCGCCGCAGCAAGGGAGCGGTGATCCTTTACGCGGCAGCCTTCGTCTTTCTGTTCCTGCTCTTTGCGGGGATGTTCGCGGCCATGTGCGCTTCGGTCTGCGACATTTTCCACGAGGCCGGGCTGGACTGGGCCTACTTTGGCCTGGCCTATCTGGTCGCTGCCGTGATCGCGCTGGTGGGCAGCGTCTTTACCACCTATTCGGCGCTCTACAACGCCAAGGACAACGACCTGCTGCTGTCCATGCCCATCAAGTCGTCGCAGATCCTGTTTGCGCGCATGCTCACGGTATACCTGTTTCTGCTGATGTTTGAGCTGGTGGTGATGCTGCCGGCCGTAGTGATCTGGCAGGTGATGAACGGATTTCATATAGGCGTGCTGCTCCTGTCCGTCCTGGTGGCCTTCCTGCTGTCGCTGATCATCTTTGCGCTGTCGGCGGGACTGGGCTACGTTGTGGCCCGGATCGCCTCCCACATCCGCAACCGGAGCCTGGCGGTGACCGTTCTTTCGCTGGTCCTGTTCGGCGCCTACTATTACTTCTGCTTCAACATGTCCGACATCATGATGAGCCTGATCGCGAACGCGGTGGTGATCGGACAGGGGATGGAGAGCAACTTCAATCCCTTCTATCACATGGGACGCGGCGCTCTGGGGAACGTCCCTTCGTTGCTGATCGTCGTCGCGATCGCGGCCGTGCTGTTCGGCCTGTGCTGCTTCCTTATCACCAGGAGTTTTATTTCCATCATCACCACCAACAAGGGGACGGTGAGCAAAAAGTACAAAGAGACCGCGCAGAAGGCCGGTTCCGCTTCCGGCGCGCTGCTGGTGCGTGAATTCCGGCACCTGATCAGGACCCCCATGTACCTGCTGAATACGGCCATCGCCTCGTTCCTGATGATCGTACTGGCGGTGCTCATCCTGTTCAAGGCGCAGGACGTGCTGTTCGTGCTGCTGCAGATGCAGGGAATGGGAACGGACCTGGGCGGGTATCTGCCGATGGCGGTCGCGGGCCTGATGGGCTTTCTGCTCTCCATGAACGTGTTTACGGCCACCTGCATCTCCATTGAGGGCAACAAAAACCTGTGGATGCTGCGCACGGCGCCGGTGGACACGCTCACCATCCTGCACGTTAAGTTAAAGGCGCATCTGCTGATCAGCGCCGTTCCGGCCCTGCTCTGCACGCTGGCCGCCGTTTTTGCGCTGCGTCTGCCGGTGGGCACCGCGGTCCTGCTGATCCTGTTCGTCACGGCGCTGTCGCTGTTCTTTGCCTGCTTCGGCCTGTTTGTCAACCTGCGGCATCCCCGCATGGACTGGACCAGTGAGATCGTCGCCCTGAAGCAGAGCGCGTCCGTGATGATCACCATGTTCGGCGGCATGGGCATCGTGATCGCGCTGATCCTGCCGTATTTCCTGTTCTTTACCGGCGTGGCGGACTGGATCTACCTGCTGGTCATCACGGTCCTCGCCTTCGGCGGCGCCGCGGCCCTCTACGCCTGGATCCGCGGCAGCGGCGTAAAACGCTTCGAAGCACTCTGACACTGAGACGCATGAGACACGGGGACGGTCCTTGCTGTCCTCATGAGACACGGGGACGGTCCTTACTGTCCTCACAAACCAAGTCATCGTTATCCCCCTCTGCCAAATATCGCAGAGGGGGATTTTTTAACCTGAATTTAGATCAAAACTCTTTTGAAAATGACAAAAACTGGTTATAATAAAATATCAATTCTATAAAGGATCTATTGCCATGTCTAGAAAACCACGTCAGAAATCGGTCTCGGGGCTTTATCATGTGATGCTGCGGGGCGTCAATCGAAAAGAAATCTTTTTGGACGATGCGGACCATCGGAAGTTCATCTCCGTAATACTCCGTGCAAAAATCCAGGCGGGAGCGGAGCTGTATGCCTATTGCCTGATGGGCAATCATGTGCATCTTCTGCTGAAAGAGGGGAAGGAGCCGCTGGGGACAACCATCAAACGAGTCGGCGTTTCTTATGCAAATTATTTCAATTGGAAATATCAGTGCGTCGGGCACCTGTTCCAGGGGCGTTTCCGCAGTGAACCGGTGGAAGATGATGCGTATTTTATCAGTGTGCTGCGTTACATCTGCCAGAACCCCGTGAAGGCGGGGCTATGCCGCGAACCGGCGGACTATGCCTGGCTCGGCTGCGCCGGGCTGATGGGCGGAGAGGACCTGGATCGTATGGATTCGTTAGTCCCTTGCCCCCTGGCTGGGCTTAAAGAATTTATCAATGAGGATCCGGGCATGCGGCATATGGATGATTTGGAAGACCGTGAAGGAGATGATGCAGCCGTCAGACGGATCCGGCAGATCTGTGAGTGCGGGGATGTGAGTGAAATCGCGCATCTGGACAAAGCATCCCGCGATGAGGCGATCCGAAAAATACGGGACGCCGGGATCTCCATACGGCAGGCAGCCCGATTGACGGGGATCGGCAAGGCGACAATCGAGAGAGTACTGAGCAGAAAAACGGAAATGTGAGGCATATGATCGCGCGAAAAGCGGGGCGGAAAAGCGCAGAATGAGGACAGGAAGGACCGTCCCCGCGTCCGCATAAAAAGAGATGCGTCCTTTTTGCTTTGAAAAGGATGCATCTCTTTGGGAAATGAGGACGGTGAGGACCGTCCCCGCGTCCCCGAGTGTCACCGTGCCGTCAGAAACAGGTGGCGTCCATCAGGCGGATGAGGGTGCGGATGCCCTGCGCGTAGGAGCGGATGGTGATGCGCTCGTTGGTGCCGTGTACGCCGCCTTCGTCCTCGGCAGGGGACAGGAAAGGGCTGCGGCGCAGGCAGGTGTCGCAGATCTGCTCGTAGTTGTGCGCGTCCGTCGCGCCGCCGCTGCAGGCGGGGTAGAACACGATGTCCTTATAGTAATACTGCATGGCCTCCACCACCTTGGCGTAGCCGTAGCCGTCGCAGCGGGCCATGGCGGAAGGCGGGTTGGCCTGGTCAAAGGACAGCGAAACGCCGCTCTCCGGATCGTCCTCGGCGAGCGTCAGGCCGGCGTCTTTGATCACCTGGCGGCAGTGCGTCATCACCTGTTCCGGCGTATGGCCTTCCGCCAGCCGGAAGTTGATCACGGCGTCCATGTTCTGCGGCATCACGTTGGGAGCCTTGCTGCTGCCGTTGATCACGGTCGGGGCGATGGTGGTGATCACCAGATTGAAGAGGTCTCTGTTCTGCAGGCAGTATGCCGCGATGGCGTCCGCGTTGGCATCCACGTCCGCGGCAAGCGAGCGCAGCGGCTCCTCCGAGATATAGGGCTGCAGGCTCTTTAACTGCGCCTTGACGATGTCCGGCAGACGCGCGGGGAACGGGTGATCCACAACGGCGGCGATGGCGCGGGAAAGATTCCCCAGCGAGGTGCCGCCCCAGGGCCTGCTGGAATGTCCGCCCCTGCTCCTGACGGACAGGCGCAGATCCGCGTAGCCCTTTTCCATCAGGTCGACGGAGGCGATGTTCACGCCGGGCGCGCCGAACAGGGCGCCGTCGTCGATCCCGCCGCCGCCCTCGTCCAGGACGAAGGCCAGCCGGGTGCCGTAACTCTTCAACAGGTCGGAGAGGGCCTTGGACCCGCGGTTGAAGGTCTCCTCGTCTTCACCGAAAGCCAGAATGACGGTGCGCACCGGACGTTTGCCGTGTGCAAGCAGGTATTCCGCGGCCTCCAGCTCGCCAAAGACCATCTCTTTGATGTCCAGCGTGCCGCGGCCCCAGATATAGCCGTCCTCCACCGCGCCGGAAAAGGCGGGCCAGGTCCAGTCGTTCTCCGTGCCTTCTACCACGGGCACCACGTCCTGGTGCGCCATAAACAGCGCGGGCGGCAGAGCTTTCTGCGTGCCGGGAACGGTGATCAGAACGCTGCGGCCAACCGTCTGAAAATGGCCGGCGGCCATAACGGCCGGATAGCAGGACCGCATCAGATCGTGCAGCGCGTCAAAGGGCGCGGGGTCCGCGCAGTCGCTGACCGTTTTGCACTGGATGGCCCGGGAGAGGCGCTCCGCAGCACCGCAAATATCCAGATCGGGATAGTCGGATTCGTGGTCAAAACAGGAAAAAAGATCGTTCATGGATGAATTGCCTCCGTGTGTTCGATAGGACCATCTAACAACGGATCTTACAGATTGTCAAGCGGATAAGCCGCATGGGGCGGGCGGAAAGTGTATGGGCGTCAATGATAGGTTACACTTTCAATTCGACTCTTCGTGTCAAGGGAAAGGTGGAGATTTCCGAAGGAAATACTACCTGACCTTGACACGGATTCCTCTGGGTACAATGGTGACAGGCGCAGCAGCTTCGCTGCTGCCTGCTCGCTACATTACCGCCTGATACATTTCAACAATCTGATTTGGTGTTTTCATACCCAGACATTGCTTGATATAGTTGTTTGACTTCTTTTGATATACCGCTAATTGCTTTCTCCCATCTTCCAGACTGTACATTCTCATTGACTGATAAAATCGTTCTTCATCGATCCGATGCTGTCTTTCCACTTTTCCATTATGACGTGGTGTTGCTATCTGAATTCTGTGATATAGGATCCCATAATCATTCAACGCTTTTTCGAACATCGTAAGATGCTTGCTTTTGGTCACCTGTAAACGGTTCGTAAACTCTGATCCGTTGTCTGTCTGCACCTCCCGTATCGGAAACGGGGCCTTCCTGATCAGTTTCTCTAAAAAGTCTTTTGAACTGTATGTGCTGTGCTCATCATACATTTCACGATATGTCCATCTGCTGCATTCATCAACGGCTGTATATTGATAGTACTTTTCTCCGTTTGTCACACAGTATGACGGAACATACTTTACATCGATCTGGACTTTCTGTCCCGGGTACGCTGCTCTCTGGTACGGTTTGGGCTTTCGTTTCTTTTTCTTCTTTGGTGGCTTTTCAGACAGGAGCTTCTCGGCAATTCGCTTAAAACCGCCATAGCTTCGTGTATATCCGTCCTTTTCTATCAGTTCCTGGTATGCCAGAATCAGATCTCTCCACTTATGGCGTTTTAATCTTTTCCGTATCTTTCTCAGTTCTTCTTCCGTGTGTGCTCTTGGAGATACTTTTGGTCTGTGGCTCTGATCCGCAAGACTGTCCAGCGTTCCGTCATACCGTTTTAACCACTTATGTACGGTTTTTCTGCTGACTTTATAACGTATAGATGTTGCCGTTGCTCCGTGCTTAAGGGCATATTTTACCATCCGTTGACGCCAGTATTTAGTTTGCGTTATAATATCCATGCAAAGATTCTCCCCCTTGGCTTATGTTTTTGTGGTGATTAACATTGTACCAAATCGGTAGAGTCTTTGCTTTTTTATTTGTTACCTATCTATTGTACCTCAACATTTTTCCTGCACCGCTCTCCCAAAACACACCTGAGAGCGGTGCAGGCGGCTCGTGCGCGGCCCTTTCACTTATGATAACGGCCGCCGCCGGCGGGCGGTTTTATTTTTTTTAAAAAATATTTTTAAAAATAATTATCTTACCCTTGCAATCTCTCCGGTTTGCCGTATGATAAGAGACAGAGCATTTCTATTTGTCAACCGCATGCAAACAGGCGTTACCGCTGCCCATCCGGCAGCAAAAAGGGGGAACCTATGGACAACAAAAAAGGCAGCAAACCCATCGTCAAGCTCATCGTCTTTCTGGCCGTCTGCGCGGCGGCCGTTGGGATCGGCACCGCCACCGGCCTGTTCGAATCCGTCGGCAGCGCCTTTTCCGGCATCAACTTCAACGCCGCCACCCTGGTGCGGCTCGTCATCATGATCGCGCTCGTGCTGGCGGCCGAAAACCTGATCCTGTTCATCTTCAGCCTGATCAAGACGGAAAACCACCGCAGACAGACGCTGCTTTCCATCTTCGGAAGCGCCTTAAAGTACGTGGCGGCGATCGTGATCATCTGCTGGGGCCTCACCATCCTCGGCGCGGACGTGGGCACCGTGGTGGCCGGCATGGGGATCGTCGCCCTGATCATCGGCTTCGGCGCGGAGAGCCTGATCGCCGACATGGTGACCGGCATCTTCATGATCTTTGAGAACCAGTACAACGTGGGCGACTTTGTGGAGGTCGGCGGCTTCCGCGGCAAGGTCTCCTCCATCGGCATCCGCACCACCTGCCTGGAGGACGCGGGCGGCAACGTGAAGATCGTCAACAACTCCGCCATGACCAACATCTTAAACCGCTCCGACCACTCCTCGCGCGCGGTCAGCACCATCGCGATCCCGTACGAGACCGATCTGGAGGCGCTGGAGGAAAAGCTCCCCGCCATGATGGACGGTATTTTTGAGCGGCACGCGGACATCCTGCTCTCCCCGCCCGTCTACCTGGGCGTGGACGCGCTGGCGGACTCTTCCGTCAACCTGAAATTTGTGGCAGAGGTGGAGGACAAGAACATCTTCGGGGCCGCGCGCATGCTCAACCGCGAACTGTTCCTGTGCTTCCGCAAGGCCGGCGTGGAGGTGCCGTTCCCGCAGCTGGACGTCCACCGGAAATAAGCCGGAGGCCGGCAGATGAACACCTATTCTGACAGTGAATTCGGGCGGCTCCCGGAGGAGTTTCCCGTATTAAAAGAGGACAGCCGGCCGCCGGTCGACGAAGACTTCGGCACGCCCCGGATCCC
>CACZPX010000019.1 GCA_902783095.1 uncultured Lachnospiraceae bacterium | reverse complement strand
GCTCCGCAAGGATATGCAGCTGATCTTCCAGGATCCGTATTCCTCCCTGGATCCCCGTATGACGGTCGGACAGATCATCGGCGAAGGTCTGCTGACCCATCACATCTTTGAAAAGAACGGCGATGAGATGCAGGAGTACATCATGGATGTCATGGACGAGTGCGGTCTGCAGAAGTACTTCTTCCACCGCTATCCGCACCAGTTCTCCGGCGGTCAGAGACAGCGTATCGGCATCGCCCGTTCGCTGGCGCTGCGGCCCAAGTTCGTCATCTGCGACGAGGCCGTTTCCGCTCTGGACGTGTCCATCCAGTCCCAGATCATCAACCTGCTGCTGGACCTGAAGGAAAAGGAAGACCTGACCTACCTGTTCATCTCGCATGACCTGAGCGTTATCAAGTACATCAGCGACCGTATCGGCGTTATGTACCTGGGCAACATGGTGGAGCTGACCACGACGGAGAAGATGTTCGAGCATCCCATGCATCCGTACACCGACGCCCTGCTGGCTTCCATTCCTACCACGGACGTGGAAAACCGCAAGGAGATCAAGGTGCTGGAAGGCGATATCCCCAGCCCGGTCAAGCCGCCGGCCGGCAGCAAGTTCCACACCCGCTGCAAGTTCTGCACCGACGTCTGCAAGACCGAAGTGCCGGAGTTCAGGGAGCTGGAGCCCGGTCACTTTGTGGCCTGCCACCATCCCCTGTAAACGGGAGCGGTGATGGGAGCTTCCATGACGGCGGACGAAGAAAACCGCACGGCAGAGCAGGCGGCGCAGGCTGCCGCACAGCCCGCGCAGGATGAGAGCCCGGAGCCCGCGGTCCGGACAGCGGAAGGCGAAAGCCCCGCGGCTGCGGAACCGGACGACCCCTGGGTCGGCGTACAGGAGGACTGTGATGAGCCCTACCTGGACCCGATCGACGAAAGAGAGGAATACGTGTATCAGAAAGGCGATTTCCTGGCACTGTTCCTGGCGGCGCTCAAGGTCTTTGCACCGGTGATCCTGGTCTTTATCGGCGGGATCATGCTGGTCTACTGGTTTTTCGCCCGTTAACAAAAGAAACCACAGGCTCTGTACGGCTTCCGTACAGGGCCTGTTTTCAACACGGAACCCGGCAGACCGCGGTATGCGGCCCTGCCGGCAGCAGGGGGGCGGCGCTGTTTTGACGGCAGTTGCGCGCCGCCTCATCGGAAAAGGAGTTTACAACCTATGACACTGGAAGAAGCAAGAAAACAGCTGATGGATCTGCAGGCCAAACTCTCGGCCTATCACCATGCGACCGGCGCGCTGCACTATGACGGCGTGACCACCGCGCCCCGCGGCACCGCCGCCAACCGCGCCCATTCCATGACCATCCTGACGGGAGAGCTGTACAAGCTGAACACCGCAAAGGAGACCCGCGCGCTGCTGGAATATCTGGACGGGCACAAAGAAGAGCTCCCCTTAGAGGAGCGCCGCATGGTATATCTGCTGTTAAAGGGGCAGAGAAAGACCGAGAAGATCCCCATGGATTTCTACCTGGCGCACCGGAAGATGATCATCGAGGCCTCCGACGCCTGGCGCCGCGCCAAGGAGACGGGCGATTTTGCGACCTTTGAGCCCTATCTGCAGCGGGTGTTCGACGACTGCGTAAAGCTGGCCGAGATCTGCGAGCCCGGCACCGATCCCTTCGACTACTGGTTAAACGACAGCGAGGAGGGCTTAAACGCCAAAAAGTGCGACGCCTTCTTTGAGGCGGTCAAAAAGACCGTGGTCCCGCTGGCCAAGGCCATCAGCGAAAAGCCGCAGGTGGACGATTCCATCGTCAACGGCTATTTCCCGGAATACAAACAGCGGGAGGTTTCCTCCTACATCATGGACGTGATGGGGCTGGACAAGAGCCGCTGCGGCATCGCCACCACGGAGCATCCGTTCACCACCAGCCTGGGCTCGCAGCATGATGTGCGCATCACCACCCATTACTATGAGAACAACTTTGCGCCGGCCATGTACTCCGTGATGCACGAGGGCGGCCACGGCCTGTACTTCATGTACCCCGCGGAAAAGTTCGCCTACACCGTGCTGGACGGCGGCGCTTCCATGAGCCTGCACGAGAGCCAGAGCCGCTTTTACGAGAATTACGTGGGCCGCTCCCGCGGGTTCATCCACTACATCTTCCCGCGTCTGGCGCAGATCTTCCCGGAAAACTTCAAGGGAAAGACGCCGGAGGACCTGTACAGGGCAGTGAACAAGGTAGAGCCCGGCCTGATCCGCATCCGCGCGGACGAGGTCACCTATACGCTGCACATCCTGGTCCGCTACGAGATCGAGCGAAAGATGCTGGCGGGCGAGGTGAAGATCCACGACGTGCCGGCGGTCTGGAACGCCATGTATAAGGACTATCTGGGCGTGACCGTGCCGAACGACACGCTGGGCTGCCTGCAGGATTCCCACTGGGGCAGCGGCCAGGTGGGTTATTTCCCTACCTACTCGCTTGGCACCGCCTACGGCGCGCAGTTTTTGCAGAAGATGAAGGAGACCGTGGACGTGGACCGCTGCCTGGCAGAGGGCGATCTGGCGCCGATCAGCGCCTGGAACCGCGAGCACGTGTGGCAGTACGGTCTGCTGTATGAGCCGGAGGAGCTTTTGGAAAAGGTGTTTGAAGGCCCATTCGATCCTTCCGTCTTCACGCGGTATCTGGAAGAAAAGTACAAAGATATCTATAATTTATGATATCATCCTTGCGAAAGGGGCTGCCGTTTGGCAGTCCTTTTTGTTTATAAAAAGTTTTCTTTACGATAGGTGATTTTTCTGTATAATAGAGACAGAGACAGATCTATCAAGGGACGCCGAAATAAGAGGGCGGCGTCCGTCATAAAAGAAGGAGGAACGGATATGGAAATGAAGTTTTATCAGTGCGAGACCTGCGGACAGATGGTAGCCATCGTCAAAGAGACCGGCGCGCCGCTGGTCTGCTGCGGTAAACCCATGAAGGAGATCATCCCCGGCACCACGGACGCGGCTGTGGAAAAGCACGTGCCGGAGTATGAGGTAAAGGGCAATATCGTAGAGGTGACCGTGGGCGCGGTGGAACATCCCATGCTGGACGCGCACTATATCGAGTGGGTCTCCCTGCAGACCAAGTTCGGCAACCAGCGCAAGGCCTTAAAGCCCGGCGATGCGCCCAAGGTGTGCTTTGCCCTGTGCGAGGGCGACGAAGTGGTCGCCGTATACGCCTACTGCAATCTGCACGGCCTCTGGAAGAAATAATCAGGACGCGGCCGCCGCAAAGGCGGCCGCATGAAAAAGCAGGAAGGAGAATGATCATGGCAAATAAATATACCGGAACACAGACTGAAAAGAACCTGGAAGCCGCCTTTGCGGGCGAGTCCCAGGCCAGAAACAAGTACACCTATTTTGCCTCCCGCGCCAAGAAGGACGGCTTTGAGCAGATCTCCGCGCTGTTTTTAAAGACGGCGGAGAACGAGAAGGAGCACGCCAAGATGTGGTTTAAGGAGCTGAACGGCATCGGCGATACCGCGCAGAACCTGGCCGCCGCGGCGGACGGCGAGAACTACGAGTGGACCGACATGTACGAGAGCTTTGCGAAGACCGCAGAAGAAGAGGGCTTTCCGGAGCTCGCGGACAAGTTCCGCAAGGTCGCGGCCATCGAAAAGCATCACGAGGAGCGCTACCGCGCCCTGTTAAAGAACGTGGAGACGGCCGCCGTCTTTGAAAAGAGCGAGGTCAAGGTGTGGGAGTGCCGCAACTGCGGTCACATCGTGGTCGGCACCAAGGCACCGGAGATCTGCCCCACCTGCGCGCATCCGCAGAGCTACTTTGAGGTCAACGCGGAGAACTACTAAACCCATTTGAAATAAAGACACGGGGACGGTCCT
>CACZPX010000018.1 GCA_902783095.1 uncultured Lachnospiraceae bacterium | reverse complement strand
TATGGAGCATAGGGGATTCGAACCCCTGGCCTCATGACTGCCAGTCATGCGCGATCCCAACTTCGCCAATGCCCCGGGATTGTGGGCTTTTCGCCTCACGCCCGCATAGTATATCAGCTTTGTGCGGAACAATCAAGAAGAAATTTCATTTTATCTGCAGTTTTTTGAGAAGGCGCCGGCGGGTCACGGCTTGGCCGGATCGATGACGGTCAGGCCGGGGCGCCGGAAGATCAGCATATCGTCCAGCGGGTCCACCGCCTGGCGGTAGCCGTTGTCCTCCAGCAGCCGGATCAGGTTGTCCGCACCGTTTTCCTGCCCCTTGTCCGCGTACTTTTTATAGCTGTTTTTTTCCGCGCGGTTCAGCACCACCCAGTCGCAGGAGAGCAGATGTTCCGTGGAACAGTATTTGATATCGTACAGCACGTCGTGGTCGGCAAGCCGCACGGCGTAAAAGGTGGAGCAGGCGACGGAGGCATAGTCCGGGACCACGTCCAGCTTTTCGCAGACCGCCGTAAAGTATGCCCTGTTGCGGACGTAGCGCTGCGGGTAATACATCGCCTTGGGGATGACCGTCAGGCAGAACCAGACGGCGCACAGCGCGGCGGTAACGCACAGCGCGCCGGAGCGGAGCAGCCGCGGGCGGATATCCGCAAGGTTTACAATGACCAGATAGAACAGCAGCGCCGTGGTGCCGTAGGCGTAGTGGAAGAACAGCCGGTGCATGTACACGTAGTCCGGCACCAGGTGCATCAGCGCAAAGGGGATCAGCAGCAGGTACCGTTCGTAGCGGCGGGTGATGAGCGGCAGTCCGGCCAGCAGGCCCAGGGAATAGGCGATATAGGGCAGCTTGTCCGGGTCCGTGCACTCAAACAGCACCTTAAACGGGCACAGGAACACCACTTTGACCACGGCAAACAGCGAGCCGGAACCGTCGTAGATCAGGTTGTCAAAGCGGCCGGTCATCACGCCGTCGCCGGCGCGCTGCAGCCAGGCGGTGACCCACAGGAAATAGCCCACGGCCGTGACGAACAGGCCAAGCCCCAAAAGCAGCCGTTTGCGTTTGAAGGGCATATCTTTAAGGTGGCGGAAGGGGTTGACGACGCGGCGCGTACCGGGGGCGGCAGCGGCGGGCGCTTCCGCATCCGGGCCAGGATTGGCCATGGCGCGGATCATCAGCCACAGGCCGATCACGCCAACGTACATGGCGGCGTCTTCCTTTACGGAGAGCGTGAGCAGGGCAAAGACAGCAGCCGGGATCACGCGGTTTTTGTCGATATAATACAGCAGCCACAGCAGGAACAGGGTCAGAAAACCGTTTTCGTGCAGGTCAAAGCTCGCGGCGCCGGAAAAGACCGGATAGAGCAGCAGGGCCGCGCAGGCCAGGGCGCGAAGCGGCGCGGACAGTCCGTGCAGCTTTGCCAGTTTCCAGAGCGGGTGAACGGCCAGGACCATCACCAGCGCGTACAGGATCTGCAGCGTTTCCGCATAGGGAAACAGCATGTACACCGGCAGCATCAGGTAGTAGACCGGCGAGACGTGCACCGCAAAGTGGGACAGCAGGCCGTCCCGCTCGATGGTGGTGAGCGGAAGGCCGGAACGCTTCATATGATGAAACATCTGCGCAAAGATGCCCAGATCGTAGGACGGCGTGGAGAAGGTGTAGATGCGGCTGACGGTCCAGACGCTTAAAAAGGCGAAGACCAGTACGGCCAGGATGCCGGTAAGCCAGCCGTAAAGGCGGGCGTGCTTTTCCGGCGCCGCGGGGCGCGCCGCATTTTGCGGCAGGGTGCCGGCGTCCTCCGCGCGGACGTCGCGGCCAAACAGTGCGAACGTCAGTAGGATGATCTCGATCAGCAGGGCGGAGGCAAAAAGCCCCCAGGCAAAGGAGACCGCAAGCCACAGGGCGGACAGCAGGGCAAAAAGGCCGGCCGGCAGCAGGCTCAGAATACGGGAAAAGACGCGGCCGGACAGCCGCAGATCCAAAGCGGTGAGCATAACGAAGACCAGCAGCGTGATCAGCACCAGACGCGCAAGGGACATGGCGGCCGGGGCGGAAAGATCCGCCAGCAGCGGCGCGTCCAGGGAAGCCCCGTACGCGCAGACAAAGAGCACGCTCTCCGTGAGCGCGGCGAACAGCCACGCGGAAAGCAGCCGCGTGAGCATCCGCGAAAACAGCGCGTGGGCCGGGATATGGGTGAGCTTTTGTGTAACGCCGTGCAGCAACCGTCTGATCCTCATACTCATAAAGACACCTCCTATGCCCAAAGGTTACAGGAGATATCTTACGAAACGTCAGATATGAATCTTACAAATCCCTTGCGGTTTTGTCAATGCGGCGGCGTATAAAAGCGTACGCCCGGATCAAAGAAAACGGGATCGTGCACGCGCCGTCAGACCGGCCCCGGCAGCCGCACGGCCGCATAGAACTGGTCGCCGTCCACCGTGACGGAAAACTGTCCGCCCACGGCCTCCGTGTAGGTCTGCGCGATGGCAAGCCCTAAGCCGGAGCCCTTTGTGGCGCGGGCCTTGTCGCCGCGGGCAAAGCGCTGCAGCACTTCCGCCGGCGTAAAATCCATCTCATAGGAAGCCGTATTGACGACGCGCACCAGATAATATGCGGGGGCTGTGCGGGTTTCCGTGCCGTCCGGCATTTCCGGCCGCACGTCCAGATAGATGCGCGTGCCGGGCAGTGCGTACTTGACGGCGTTGCCGATCAGGTTGGCGAACACGCGGTGCAGCATGGCGCCGTCGGAACGGATCGGCGCGCGGTCCGCGGCATAGCGGCGCCGGATGACCAGGCCGGTCTCGTTCAGTCTGTCGTCAAACAGGCCGACGGTCTGTTCCAGCAGGCGGATCAGGTCCAGCTCGTCGCGTCGTGCCTCGATCACGCCGCTCTCGACCTTGGTGAGCTCAAACAGGGATTCCACCAGTTCGCGCATGTAGCCGGCCTTGCGGCTCAGCCCGTCAAGCTGCGCGCGGCCGTCCGGCGTGAGCGGCTCTCTCTGCAACAGCTCGGCGTAGCCTAAGATGGAGGTGAGCGGGGTGCGCAGATCGTGCGAGACGTTGGTGATCAGATCCACCTTAAAGCGCTCGTCGGCCACGGCGGTACGGACGGCCTCATCGTGCCGCGTGCGGATCTGCGCCAGGCGGGTTTCGGCACCGGCAAAGGCCCCTTCGCGCACGGTGACGGCGCCGCCGTTTAAGAAGGCGGCAAGCTGGGCTTCAAAGTGCGCCAGATCCCTGCCGTATTGGAGCAGGCATAAAAGTGTAAGCGCCAGGGAAACGGTGGAGAAGGCAAAGCAGAGCGCCGGAAAAAGCGGCGCCGCGAAGCCGTCCAGAATGAGCAGGGCGGACAGGCCGGCATACAGGCAGGCAAAAAGGCAGACCGCGGCGCATCCCAGCAGGGCCGCAAGCCGCCCCCTCTGGGTTTTTCTGCCCGCGGCAATGCGCGCGGCGGCGCACCAGCGCAGGCTGCAGCCCGCAAAGACCCAGCCCGTAAGCTCCCGCAGACAGACGAGCCCCGCAAAGGAAAGGAGCGGCAAAAGCGAAACGGAGCGGACAATCGCGTTTCCGGGCAGCCAGAACGCGTTGTCGAAGGCGCGGATCTCATAGCCCTGCTGCCACAACAGGTCCGGGATGATCAGGAGGACGGATAAAACGGCGCTAAGCAGCAGAAACACGCCGTCCGGGCCCAAAAGCGGCTGCTTCTGCCGCAGCAGGAGGATGCCGGAAAGCCCGGTGGCAATGCCGCCGAACAGGAACAGAAAGCGGAGCAGGGGGGAGGCGGAGGGCGGTTCCGTGCCGGCAGTGCCGGGGGACTGTACCGTATTCGTCTCCGCGGTGGAAGGCAAAACGGAAGCGCCGTCGTCTGCGGGCGACACATTTTCTGCGGTGGAAGGCAAAACGGCAGCGCCGTCGTCCGCGAGCGACGCATCCGCCGCGGTTTCGGTCACGACGGTCTCAGCGACCGCGTTTTCGGATCTCGGAAACGTCGTTTTCTCTGCCGCAACCGCGGTCGTGGCGTCCTGCGCATCCGCCTCATCCGGAATGCCGCACTGTATAAAAAGCATCGGAAAGACCGCGCAGGCTGCAAGCAGCAGCCAGGCCAGGCCGTCACGGCGTGTGAAAGACATAACCGATCCCCCATACGACTTTTAAATATTCCGGTTTTTTGGGATTGAGTTCCAGCTTTCCACGGATGCGGCTGATATGGACCATCACCGTGTTTTCCACCGCGTAGGCCGCGCTGTCCCACACGCGGTCGTAGATCTCCTCCGCGGAAAAGACCCGGTCCGGGTGGGACATCAAAAGCTGCAGGATCTTAAACTCCGTGGCGGTAAGGGGCTTTTCCTCGCCGTGCGCGATCAGCTGTTTTCCGGACAGGTCCAGGCTCACGGCGCCTACCGTGAGCAGTTCGTCCGCGGCGGTCTCCCGGATGGAGCCGAGCGTATCGTAGCGCCGCAGCAGCGCTTTTACGCGCGCCAGAAGTTCCTGCTGATAAAAAGGCTTCACCAGATAGTCGTCCGCGCCGGCCTCCAAGCCCAGCACGCGGTCGTAGCCCTCCGCTTTGGCGGAGAGCATCAGGATGGGCACGTTGTTCGTCTCGCGGATGCGCACGGTGGCCAGCAGACCGCTGCAGTGCGGCATCATCACGTCCATGATGATCAGGTGTAGGGTCTCGCGGGATGCCAGGCGGACGGCCTGTTCCCCGTCAAAGGCGGTCAGGACCGTATAGCCCGCCTGCCGCAGGGCGGTCTCGATGATGTTCACAATGGAGCGGTCGTCATCCGCGACCAGGATACGGTAGGTCTCTGCCATGGGATCCTCCGGAAGATCAGTCCGCCGGCGCGGCCGCCGCAAAAAGACGGGTACGTACGGCGGCAGGGAGCAGGTGCGGTGGTCAGTTTTGGGCCGGTTTCAGCATAACACAGGCAAAAATCGCATGCAAGAAATGAAAGATAACTGAAAGATTTGCGGTGCGGGGACGCAACGGCGGCAGGCACCGCCGCCAAACGTCCGAAGCCCGTGCCCGCACTTGACACTGCCGCGGCCCATGGGGTAGATTGAAGAGGAAAAGCAGGCCGCGCGGGGAAAAACGGCGCGGACGGGAGGAACGGAACATGGCCGAGACAAAACAGGAGCAGGTGCCGGAGGACGGTTTTACGCTCTATGATCTGAAGATAGAGGTGGAGGCCGGCGATAAGCCAATGGTCTGCAGCCATCACGTGGGCGACTGGTTTCTGGCCCAGGGGGAGAACCTGATCTTCCCGGAGGGCGCGGCCTTTTCCATGTACGCGCTGGCGGCCATCCTGCCACTGCTGCCTGCCAAGCAGCGGCCGCTGCAGGAAAACGACTGGATGCTCTCCGACGCCTACATCGCCTGCCCGGACCCCAACTGCGGGGCAAGGTTTCACATCACCCGCACCGGAAAGCGCATCCTGCGGCACGGGGACTGCACGGTGGTGCCTTTGGGCGCGCAAAAGGAGTAGATACGCGACCGGACGGTCTGGCGCCGTGGGCCATTATAGGGGAGGATACGATGGATAACGTCATGGAAAACAGGATCATACTGGACAACGGCTATTCTTTCTGCCGCGTGATCAACGGCTGCTGGCAGCTCTCCGCGGAGCACTGCCTGATCGGCACGCTGGACTATGAGGACGCGCTGCGCGCCTTTCACATGCTGGTGGACGAGGGCCTGACTACCTTTGACTGCGCGGACATCTACACCGGCGCGGAGGAGCTTCTGGGCCGCTTCGTCATGGAATTAAAGAGCGCCGGGACCTACCGGGAAGAGGACATCCAGATCCACACCAAGTTCGTGCCGGATCGGGACGTGCTGCCCGTGATCGATATGCAGTATACGGAGGGGATCGTGGACCGCTCCCTAAAGCGCATGCACCGCGAGGCGCTGGACCTGGTCCAGTTCCACTGGTGGGACTACGACGTGCCCGGCATGCTGGATACGGCCTTCGACCTGGTGCGGCTGCAGGAAAAGGGGAAGATCCGCAACATCGGCATGTGCAACATGGACACGAAGGCGCTGAAGCTCTTTGTGGACGCCGGGATCCCGGTGGTCTCGAACCAGGCGCAGTATTCCCTGTTTGACAGGCGGCCGGAGCGGACGCTTCTGGACTACAGCGCGGCGCACGGCATCCACACCTTTGCCTTCGGCACGCTGGCGGGCGGCTTTCTGGCGGAGCGCTACATGGGAAAGCGCTATGAGGCGCCGGAGACGCGCTCGCAGGTAAAATACATGCAGATCATAGAGGATTCGCTGGGCTGGGACGGCCTGCAGGCGCTGCTGCCGGTGCTTAAGGAGATCGCGGACGCCCACGGCGTGAGCGTCTCCAACGTGGCCATGCGGTACATCTTAGAGCAGAAGAGCGTGGGGGCGGTGCTCATTGGCACGCGCAGTTCCCGGCACGTCGCCTCCAACTTAAAGACCCTGTCCTTTGCGCTCACGCCGGACGAGCGCGAGACCATCCGCAGCTTTATCGCGCGGTATCCCACGCCGGAGGGGGAGTGCTACGAACTGGAGCGCACCTCGCCCCGCTATAAGGGGATCATCCTCACGGACCGGAACGAGGTGGGCAAATAACGGATATTGAAAGAACCGTCCGGGTATGTTAAAGTAACAATGCGGGTTTTCGGGCAATCGCCCGGCAGCCCGTAAACGATCATTATTATAAAACTCAACGATCGAGAGGTAGATGACATGGCAGATTTTACAGGTTTGGGTTTCTCTCCGGCGGACATTCTGCTGCCGAAGGATGCGGACATGCACAAGTGGGCCGTGGTGGCCTGTGATCAGTTCACCTCGCAGCCTGAATACTGGGAGCAGGTCGACAAGATCGCCGGCGACGCGCCGTCCACGCTGCGCCTGATCCTTCCGGAGTCCAAATTAAACGACCCCGACGTGGCGGAACAGATCGTAAAGATCAATGAGAACATGGAAAAGTACCTGAACGAAGGCGTGTTCAAGTGCTATCCGGACGCCCTGATCTACATTGAGCGCACCCAGTCGGACGGCAAGGTCCGTCACGGTCTGGTGGGCAAGGTAGACGTGGAAGACTACGATTTCACGCCCGGCAACGGCGCGCTGATCCGTGCCACCGAGGGCACCATCCTGTCCCGTATCCCTCCGCGCGTGCGCGTGCGTGAGAACGCCCCCATCGAACTGCCGCACATCATGCTGCTGATCGACGATCCCAAGAAGACCGTGATCGAGCCGCTCACCGGTTCCGACGACATGGAACTGGTCTACGATTTTGAACTGATGCAGGGCGGCGGCCACTTAAAGGGCTGGAAGCTGTCCGAGAAGCAGAAGACCGCCGTTGCGGACGCCCTGCGCGCCCTGTGCACCCCGGAAGCCATGGAAGAGAAGTACGGCTTAAAGGACGCGGCCC
>CACZPX010000017.1 GCA_902783095.1 uncultured Lachnospiraceae bacterium | reverse complement strand
TGGTGAGCCACTCTCATAGAAGAGCCAACAAAATGTGGAAGTCCAATGTTAAGTCTGTCCGCGTGAACGTTGGCGGTTCTGCCAAGAAGATGTACGTCTGCACGTCCTGCTTAAAGTCCGGCGCAGTCGAGAGAGCTTAATTTCCCGTTTTTTGCGAGATGAAGATAAAGGTGCGGTCCACTGGATCGCACCTTTCTTCGTATGTCCCTTATTTGTTGGCTTCCGCCTTGAGCGCGTCGATCGCCTCGTCCACTTCCGGGTCTTCCACCTTGCTCTTGCCGGTAAAGCGGTTGATCAGGTCCGGCACCATGTCCATGGCCTTCATCACCGCGGTCTGGTCCTTTAAGCTGATCAGGCGGGTGGTGCCGTTGTGGATGATGAGCGCCGCAGTAGGGGACACCTTGGCGCTTAAGCCGCCGCCGTCCTTGTTCTTGGCCTTGTCGCCGTTTAAAGCCGCGCCGGCGCCCACGCCGATGCTGATGTCCACAAGAGGAAGGATGATCGTATCGTTTACCGTGACGGGATCCCCCACCACGGTCTTGGCCGATGCGTAGGCCTCGATGCCCTTTAACATCGCCTCGATCGTGCTGCCGACCCTGCTCTTGCCGTTTCCGTTGCCATTGCCGTTTCCGTTTGCCATCTTACGCTTCCTCCTTCCGGGTCTCCTCCCCGCTCTCCGGCTTTACCGGTCCCTCGCCGGGTTCCGCCCGGTCCTCATCGTCGCTCTTTAAGTCTTTCATCAGCCGTTTGGCCCGTTTGATCAGTTTCCTGAATTTCTTATCCAGAAGCATCCGCAGCCCGAACCAGACGATGTGGTTGAAGCGGATGCGACCTTTCAGATGCAGGTCTCCCTCTATGACTTCCTCATCAAAATCGCCCGTCAGCGTAAACGTGTCCGGAACGCGTGGATAGGCGAGGCTGTACCAGTACATGAGGATCTTGCCGGTGGTGGCCGGGTCGTCAAAGCCCACCCGAACATAGCCCTCGAACGTTTTGGGGATGTAGTGCTTCGCGGCCTTCCCCAGACGCGCAAGCAGCAGCGCCAGCTCTTCCTGCGTGGTGTTTGCCGTGACAAAGTCCCACACCTTTTCGGCCTTGCCGAGGATGTTCTCCGCCTTTTCCTGCAGGTCGTCCTTTTTTTGCAGGAGGTCGTCCAGCCGCTGCGAGAGCGTTTTCTTTTCCTTTTCCTCCGGCTCCGCCGCGGTCTGCTCCGTCGCGGGATCGGTAAAGTCCACGAACACCGGTTCGTCCCGCTCCGCCGGGGCGTTCTGTTCCGGTTTTGCTTCAGGCTGTGCCGTCAGCTGTGCGGGCGTGTCCGCCGCTGCCGGCGCGTTTGCCTCCGGTTCTTGCGGCGCCGTCTGCGGGGCTGCGCCATCTTCCCGCAGGCCGTTTGCCTGGATCACTTCCACCTGCGGCGTTCCGGATCCTCCCGCGTCCGCTCCGCTTCCCGGCGCTGCAGCCGGTTTCGCGTCGTTTGCGGTCTCCGCCTCGGAAAAGCCGTCGTCCGCCCCGGCGTCCTTGTCCTTCCCCTTCTTTTTTGCCTTTTTGGGGAAGAGCTGGATGCCAAACACCTTCGCGGCGATGGCCAGGCCTTCGCCGTCCCCGCCGGCCGGCGTCTTGACAAAGCCGACGCGCGCGGAGATCAGATGCAGCAGCCAGGTGACGCGCGCCCCGGCGTCTGCCTTTACGCCTTCCTCAAATCTTCCGCCGTTTGCGTCCGCCTTCCAGCGGATCGGGACAAACAGCACCAGAAGCAGGATCAGGATCACCAGGCCCAGAATGCCCAGCAGCGTAAAGCCGATGATCTTGCCGATCACCGCCAGCACGCTAAGCATGCGCATCCCCCCCTTCGACGAGCAGCTTTACGTAGGCGCGCAGATCGGGCGTTCCGAACCGCGCCACCGCCTCCGCGGTCAGCTGTCTGGCCAGCTCCATGGCCTCGCCCTTGCCGATCGCCACGCCCAGGATCACGGGCTCGGCCTCCTGATAATACTGCTGCCTCAGATAAAAAGACGGCAGCATCTCCACCTGATTGACCCCGGACACGGATGTGATCAGCGCATACAGATCCTTCACGTAACGGCCGGAGCGGACGTCGTCCACGTTCTGCTCCGCGTTCTCGCGCGCCTTTTCGCCTATGTAGAGGTCTTTCAGGAACTTCATGCCGCCCCCTTTTTTGATCCTTTAAAAATGCCGGTTCTTTTCCGACAGTACCGCCCGGTTCTTAAAGATATAGTCCGCCAGCGAAACGATGGTGAGCGCCAGGCTCGCCCAGATGAGCACCTGCTCGATCACGTGCCAGGCGGTGCCGTCAAAGTGCAGCACCAGCGCCATGATCATGAACAGCTGCACCACGGTCTTGGACTTGCCCCACCAGCTGGCGGCGATCACCACGCCCTCGTCTGCGGCCACCAGGCGGAAGCCGCTGATCACGAATTCGCGGCCGATCAGCACCACCACGATCCACGCGGGGATGCGGCCGAGTGCCGTAAGGCAGATGGCGGCGGAACCCACCAGAAGCTTGTCCGCCAGCGGGTCCATGAACTTGCCGAAATTGGTCACCTGGTTGTTCTTGCGTGCCAGATAGCCGTCAAAAAAGTCCGTTACGCTGGCCACCACAAAGATCACAAAGGCGGCCCAGTCCGGAATCGCGGCGATCAGCATCGCCGCCACGAAAAACGGGATCAAAATCACCCGGAACATCGTCAGTTTATTCGGCAGATTCATCACAGATCTCCCCGTAAAGATCGTATTCCGTCGCGTTCGTCACCACGGCGGTGAGCATCGTTCCCGACACAGGGGCGGCGCCGCTGTCGACAAAGAACAGCCCGTCCACGTCCGGCGCGTCCATATAGGTGCGCCCCACCAGGACGTTATCCTCCGCGAGCCGGCCTTCCACCATCACCGTAAACCGCTTTCCCACCAGGGAAGCCGTGCGTTCGGCGCTGATCCGCTGCTGGATCTCCATCAGCGCGTTCCGTCTCGCCCTTTTTACGTTTTTGCGGATCTGCCCCTTCATCGCGGCCGCGGGCGTACCCTCCTCTTTGGAGTACTCGAACACCCCCAGCCGGTCAAAGCGCAGTTCCTTCACAAAATCACACAGGACCTGATGGTCCTCCTCCGTCTCGCCCGGAAAGCCCGCAATCAGCGTGGTCCGCAGCACGATACCCGGGATCTCGGTACGCAGCTTCCGCACGATGGCCGTAAGCTCGTCGTGCGTGGTGCGGCGTCCCATGCGCTTTAAGATGCCGTCCGCCGCGTGCTGGATGGGGATATCCAGGTACTTGCATACCTTTTGGTTGTCCCGCACCTCGGCGATCAGCTCGTCCGTGATCTCCTCCGGATAGCAGTAGAGCACGCGGATCCACTCGATCCCGTCAATGCCGGAAAGCGCCCGCAAAAGCGCCGGCAGGCTCTTTTTGCCGTACAGGTCCGCGCCGTAGAGCGTGGTCTCCTGCGCCACCAGGATCAGTTCCTTCACGCCGCCCGCCGCAAGGGTTTGCGCCTCCGCCACCAGCTGTTCCATGGGGCGGCTGCGGTAGGCGCCGCGCACCTTGGGGATGACACAGTAGGTACAGTGCTTGTCGCAGCCCTCCGCGATCTTTAAGTAGGCGTAGTGCCCCGGCGTGCTCACAACGCGCGCACGGACGTCCTCAATAGGCGCGTCGATGCTCTGCGTCCGCTCCACCGGCGCCGCATGCGCCGCCGTGACCTCGCCGATCACCGAAACGATCTGCGGCCAGGCCGTGGTGCCCACGATGGCGTCCACCTCCGGCAGCTCCGCCTTGATCTCCTCGCGGTAGCGCTCCGCCAGGCAGCCCGTCACGATCAGGGCCTTTGCGCAGGCGTCTTCCTTGCGCTTTGCCGCCTCCAAGATCGTGTTGATGCTCTCCTCTTTGGCGTCCCCTATAAAACAGCAGGTGTTGACGATGATCACGTCGGCTTTGGTATCGTCGTCGGTCAGCTCATGACCGGCCGCCCGCAAAAGCCCCGACATGCCCTCGGCATCCACCAGGTTCTTGTCGCAGCCCAGCGAGATCAGATGGATCCTCATATCCTGCCGTTCTCGTCCGCTTCGTAGCTCTCGTAATTCTCGCTCTCTTCGCTCAGCACGTGGACCTTGCCGTCCATGATATCGTCCACCGCGATGGAAAGCGGCTTCTTTTCCACGCCGTTTTCTTCCGTGACTTCCGCGGCGATCAGCTGGCGCGCCCGCTTGGAGGCCGCCATCACGATCGAATACCGGCTGTTGACGATGGGCTCATCGCCCTCCGCGCCTTCGTTTACCTTATCCATCATCTCAATGTAGGAAGGATGTACGATCATTGTTTTGTTTACTCCTGTTCTCTATAGTCATTCTTCTTCGGACAGATAGACGGTCAGTTCTTCTTTGAGCCGTCCCGCAAAGTCCAGAAGTTCGTTGAATGTCTCCTTATCCTGGCCGCCCGCTATGGCGAGCGCGCGCAGGTTTTCCGCAGTCTCCGCCACGTTACGGTTTACCAGGATCACGTCGTAGGAGGGAATGTAGTCCGCCTCCGCCACGGCGCGCTCCAGGCGTCCGCGGATCTGCTCCTTTGTCTCGCTGCCGCGCCCTTTCAGGCGCTTTGCCAGTTCCTTCACCGAAGGCGGCAGCATGTAGATCAGCACCTTGGGCAGCGTATCGTGCCTGGCGATGTTCATGGCGCCGTTTACCTCGATATCGAAGATGACGCTCTTGCCGGCCGCCAGCATCTTTTCCGTAAACTCCAGCGGCGTGCCGTAGTAATTGCCCTGGTACTCCGTGTACTCCAAAAGCTTGTCGTCCCGGATCATCAGCTCAAACAGCTCCCGGCTGATAAAGAAATATTCCCTGCCGTTTACCTCGCCCTCGCGCGGCGCGCGCGTGGTGGCCGACACCGAAAAGGTGTAGTCATCCGGATAGCGCTCCATCAGTTTTTTGATCACCGTGCCCTTCCCCACGCCGGAGAAGCCGGATACCACGATCAGTTTTCCCTCTTTCATCTTTGCTCCTATTCGATGTTCTGGACCTGCTCGCGGATCTTCTCAATGCAGGTCTTTAAGCGGATGGCCGCCTCGGTGATGTCCGTGCGGTTGCTCTTGGAGAGGATGGTGTTGGCCTCGCGGTTCATCTCCTGCGCGATAAAGTCCAGCTTGCGGCCGATCCCGTCCGGATCTCCGTCCGAAAAAGCCCGGCGCATGCCGGCGATGTGGCTCTTTAAGCGCACCGTCTCCTCGTCCACGCACACGCGGTCCGCGTACAGCACGACTTCCGTCATGATGCGGGCCTCGTCCGCCGCGGCGTCCGCCAGAGTCTCCTGCACCTTGGCAAACAGTCTGTTTTTGTATTCCTCTATGATCTGCGGCGCGCGCTCCTCGATATAGGCCACGTCGCGGTCCAGCTCATTCAGCTTTTCCAGGATGTCCGCCTCCAGGCGGGCCCCCTCCTCGGCGCGCTGCGCGGCAAAGGCCTCGCCGGCCGCCGCGAGCACCTCAAACAGGGTCTTCTGCAGTTCCTCGTCGCTCTCCTGCCTGCGGTCCAGCACAAAGACGTCCGGCAACGCGGCAAGCTCCGCCGCGGACCGGATCGGCTCCACGCCGAACGTTTCGCTCATCTGCTTTCCGAACTGCACGTACTGTGCGGCGATCCCCTGGTTGTAGATCACGGCGGTATCTTCTCCGTCGGACAGATCGTGCGTGATGAAGATGTCGATCTTGCCGCGGTTCGCAAACGCCTTCACCTTCTGGCGGATCTGGAGATCCAGCGCATTCAGCTTGCGGGGAAGTTTTAAGGTGACGTCCAGATAGCGGTGGTTGACGCTTTTGATCTCGACCGTCAGCTTTTCCGTCTCTGTGGAATACTCCGCCCTGCCGAACCCGGTCATGCTTTTTGTCATATGGTTGCCGTCCTGTCGTGTAATATTTGATAATCAGAAAAATTATACTTGATTGGCCCTGTGATTTCAAGGCTAAAAAGACTCCCCGAAGGGAGTCTTCACGCAATATGCCGCCGCGCTGCCGCGCAGTCTGTTTTTCTTATCACGACGCGTTCACAAACGCCGCGACGTCCTCGGTACGGACGTCAATATGCGGATCGTTCTCTATATCCAGCGCGCCGTTCTGCAGTCTGTACAGCGCGATCTCGTCCGGCGCAGCCGCAAGGTCCGCGCCTCTTACGATCAGCACGTACTCCTGTTCCGTCCCCACCGGGTACTGTCTGATATACAGCCCGGAACCGATATCCTCGTACTGCCAGGCCTCCAGGTCCGCCCAGGAAAGCTTCTCGCCCTTTTCCGCCGCGAGATTCTGGATATCATAAAGCTGCAGGCGGTCGGGGACCTTCAGCAGGTCCTTGACCGTGTTGAACAGGCCGATCAGTTCCTTTTTGCTGTACAGCATGGACGGGTCCGTATGACCGTTCTTCAGGTCCGAAACGATCTGCGCCACGGCCTCCGCCGCTTCGTCCTTTGCGGCAGCGTAATACTCGCTCAGTTTCAGGCCGCCCTCTTCCAGCAGCGCAAGGGCCGCCTTGCCGTCCAGGCCCTCCAGGTCCGCAAGGGTCACGGTTTTCGCAGGCGCCGCCTCCGTGGCCTCCGTTTGGGGAGCATCCGTCTCCGCTGCCTCTGCAGTGGTCACGGCTGTGTTGTCAGCCTGCTTATCCCCCTCTGTGGTCGCCGTTTCGGCCGAGCAGGCACAGAGCAGGAAGGCGAACAGCAGAACCAAAATAAACGTGTTGCGGGTTTTCATTTCAGTTTTTTCCCCCCTATTCAAGTTTTTTACGAATTAATTATATCGTATATCGTGCTCCAAAGATACAGCTGTTTTTCCGTCAGGCATCCATATGGCATCCCTCCCTGCTCAATCCGACGGCAGCGGAGGATATAAGAACTCGGCCGGTTCTTCTCCTTCTGCTGTCATAACCACACAGCTCATTCTGCCGATCCCCATCCGTGTTCCGGAATCACCAAACAGGTGAAAAACATAGTAGTAATGATTATTCGGATCCGTTTTATAGACCGCATCAACTTCCCACCCATCAACTTTTGGGATTTTCCTGGCCCAGGAGGATACGATCTCATCGTCTGATATCCCCTGCTCTTTTATATACCGGTTATAGGCGATGCGGCACAGGATCCACTGCAGGGGATAAAAGTATATCAGCAGTAAAACAAGCAGCGAGAATACAGCCTTCAACGCAAAAATAAATCTGCGATTCTTCAAAACGCTGCCCTCCTTTCATGAAAGCAAAAGTTATTCATTAAATATGAATGTGATATTCTCTGCTATCTTTATCATTTCAATTATTTCAATATTCGACATAATTTGTATCAGCAACCCTGTGTCATCATCAAACACCTTAATACCGCCAGACCAGGAGTCCCAGTACAAATCTGCTCTGTTTCCGTTAATGGTCAGTTCGACAATCTGTAGCTCTTCCCCGGGTTCGGGAGATATATATATCTTCCCCCCTTTGTGCATGTAATCGACGGTAATAACGACCAGCCTCCCTTCGGGCGTTTCATAAAATCTGGAGAATGTATACGCGTCGTTCATCGCGTCTATGCGCGGCTCTACGTTTTGGAAATCCTCCGGCAGCCATCCGATCACAACCTGCGGCAGCTCAACGCCTGTATAGTCTTTATAGAATTCATACACGATCGTCGCAGGCGCATCGACCCTACGGTGCCTGTACGAGCCGAAGAGTCCGCCATAAACCTCCTGCCCCATTCCCATAAAGACCGCAAGAATCAGAATAACCCCTGCCACAGCGGCGGCAGCAGTAAGCATCCTGCTTCTGCGATGCGAGACCGGCTCCCGCTTTGCGGTGCCTGTATCAGACGCATCTTCCGCAAGCGCTGCTTCCTCCTCTTCTTCACTTAACCTGCGGAGGATCTGCTCCAGATTCTTCCGGTCTCTTTCCTCGGCAGGCAGCAGCCTATTATACGCTTCAATGATCTTCTGATTCTTCATGATCTTCCAGTACCGCCTTTAATTTTTTTCTGGCCCTGTGCAGTGTGGTTTTCACCTTCGGCACCGATATGCGGAGCAGGTCCGCAATCTCCGTTATCTGATATCCTTCGTAATAGAACAGATACAGTACCGTCTTATAGTTGTCTTTCAGTTTCAGGATCATAGAAAGGAGGTCATCCAGAACCGGCTCGTCCGCCGCCAGTTCCCGGTGATCATCCAGGTTTTCATGCTGTCTGGCTTTCGCCTTCAGAGCGTCCCTGCACAGATTCGACGCCGTCACGATCAGCCAGCCCCTTTCGTGATTTACGTCATCAAAGACAGGTCCCTTTGTCATCAGCTTTACAAACGTTTCCTGTACCATATCGTCAGTATCATGCGGATTTTGCATAAAGGAGTAGCACACCCTCCAGACCGTGTGGACCTGCCGGGTATAGATCTCCGTTATTCTGCTTTCCGTAACTTTATTTAACATCGTATTCTTCTACGCCGTATAACGAGCCTTCCGCTCTCGGGGTCGAAGGTCCATAATAGAATCAATAAATACAATCAAAACTATTCCAGAGGGATGGGCATGACGCGAAACATCCAATGTGCGATCGGATCCCCGCCATCTTGAAAGATTTTTCCGACCAGGCCTTCCGGTGCCGCAACAAGATACCTTTTTGATAAAGGATTGTTTTCAGGATCGTAAACATCCATCCCGGCATAACCCGTGATAACGACCAACCCCAGATCCGATAAAGTCTGAGCCATTTCATCATTGGGAAAAACGTATCCGTCCGGCTCTATCTCATTGCCCTC
>CACZPX010000016.1 GCA_902783095.1 uncultured Lachnospiraceae bacterium | reverse complement strand
GAATCTGGCGGTGCTGAAGGAAGCCCTGCAGTAAAATAGCCGCGGCGGCGGGACCCTTCATGCGGCGCGGAGCGCCGCAAGTGCATGAGGCAGGGGAATTCCGTACCAGGCAGGGAATTGCAGCGGTTTAGTACGGAATATTTCTGCGGCGCGGAGCGCCGCAAGTGTATGAAACCGGGGAAATTCCGTACCAGACGGGAAATTGCAGCGGTTTAGTACGGAATATTTCTGCGGCGCGGAGCGCCGCAAGTGTAGGAGACCGGGATAATTCCGTACCAGACGGGAAATTGCAGCGGTTTAGTACGGAATATTTCTGCGGCGCGGAGCGCCGCAGATGCAAAAGGCTTGGGAAATTCCGTACCAGGCAGGGAATTCCAGCAATTTAGTACGGAATATTCACGCGTCGCGATGCACCGCAGGGAAGCGGTTGCCGTATGCGGCCGCTTTCTGTTATACTTTTTGGCAGATCCGGAATTTTGATGAAAAAGAGCTGGCTTACGGCCGTGGAAGGAGAATGAGATCGTATGGAAGAGCGCTGGAAAACGGGAGAAGGGGAAACGCAAAGCGGACGCCGGGGAGAGCCTGATAGTACGGAACGACAGTCAACTTTAAGCTGCATCGACTGCGGCGTGGTCAACTGCAGAAAAGGCGACAGGACCTACCCGGACTTTTGTCTGACCACGGGGCTGGAGGAAGACCTTCTGGCAGAAGCGCTGGCGGAGTATGAAAAGCCGGACGTCAACCGGATCGCGGTGGTGGCGGCCGAGGTGGAAGCGGACTATTACTGCAAGCTCACGCGCGTGGAGGAGACCATGGAATTTGCCCGCGGCATCGGCGCGAAGAAGCTCGGCATCGCCACCTGCGTGGGGCTGATGCAGGAGGCGCGCACGGCGGCGAAGATCTTCCGCAAAAACGGTTTTGAAGTCTACGGCGTGGCCTGCAAGTGCGGCGCCGTGAGAAAGACGGACATCGGCATCCCGGCGCGCTGTGAAAAGGTGGGGCCGCATATGTGCAGCCCCATCCTGCAGGCAAAGCTGCTGAACCGGGAAAAGACGGAACTGAACGTGCTGATCGGGCTGTGCGTGGGGCACGACAGCCTGTTTTACAAGTACTCTGACGCGCCGGTCACCACGCTGGTGGCCAAGGACCGCGTGCTGGCGCACAACCCGGTGGGCGCGCTGTACCAGGCGGACAAATACTACCGGAGGCTCACGGAGTGAGCAGGGAGGAGGCAGTCCGCTGCCTCTTTTTTGTGTGCGCCTGCGGCCGCCGCGCCTTATGCCGCAGCCGCTTCGGCCGTTTTATAGAATTTTTCTTTGCGTATCGATCCCCTGTGTGATAAAATCATAAAAACTATGCCGTGAGGGACGATGCGCCGGCAGGATCAGGACGATCGGTTTGGCAGCCGCTTTAAACAGCGGGATCGATACGGCAAAACCAGGGAAGTAAAGAGCAGTTATGAGCAAAAAAACGATAGCGGTTATCTTTGGCGGACAGTCTTCGGAGCACGAGATCTCCTGCCTGTCCGCGCAGACAGTGATCAAAAACATGGATCCGGAAGCCTACGAGCCGGTGCTGATCGGCATCACAAAAGAGGGCAGATGGCTTCTGGCGGACGATATTTCTCAGATCGCAGACGGCAGCTGGACGGCCTCCGAAACGGAAGCGATCATTGCGCCGGACGCGGGCGTGCACGGGGTGATCACCTGCCGTGACGGCCATACGCAGGTGATCCGGCTGGACGCCGCCTTCCCAGTGCTGCACGGGCTGTACGGCGAGGACGGCACCGTTCAGGGTCTGTTTAAGCTGGCCCGCATCCCCTACGTGGGCTGCGGCGTGCTGGCGAGCGCCGTGGGCATGGACAAGAGCTACACCAAGATCGTGGTGGACCGCCTGGGCGTACGCCAGGCCGAATGGGTGGAGATCCGCCGCGAAGAGCTGGCGGACATGGAGGCGGCTGCCGACAAAGTAGAGGCGGCGCTGTCCTACCCGGTGTTTGTAAAGCCCGCCAACGCGGGTTCCTCCAAGGGCGTTTCCAAGGCGGCGGACCGCGCGGCGCTGTTTACCGCCATGCGGGTGGCGGCAGCCGAGGACCGCAAGATGCTGGTGGAGCGCGCCATCGTGGGACGCGAACTGGAATGCGCGGTGTTTAAGGGAGCCGGAAAGACCGAGGCGGCCGGCGTGGGCGAGATCCTCGCCGCGGCGGAGTTCTACGACTACGACGCCAAGTATTCCAACGCGGATTCCAAGACCGTGGTGGATCCGGAACTGCCCGCCGGCAAGCGGGAGGAGATCCGCAAAAAGGCGGTGGCGATCTTTGACGCGATCGACGGCTTCGGTTTGAGCCGCGTGGACTTTTTCCTGGAGGACGGCACAAACGAGGTGATCTTCAACGAGATCAACACCCTGCCGGGCTTTACGTCCATCAGCATGTATCCCATGCTCTGGGCGGCGGCGGGACGGCCGGTACAGCAGCTGGTCACGGACCTGATCGAGGCGGCCTTTGTGAGGAAGTAACATGAGTGATGAACGGCCGATCGGCGTGTTCGACAGCGGCGTGGGCGGCCTGACGGTGTTCCGTGAGGTGATGCGCAGGGTGCCGAACGAAAAACTGATCTATTTCGGAGATACGGCGCGGCTGCCCTACGGCACCAAATCACGGGATACGGTACTGGGCTTTGCCAGGCAGATCGTGCGGTTTTTAAAGACGCATGACGTGAAGGCCATCGTGGTGGCCTGCAATACGGCCAGCGCCTACGCGCTGGACGTGATCGAACAGGAGGAGGACATCCCCTTTATCGGCGTGGTAAAGCCTGGCGCAAAGGTGGCGGCAGCCGCCACGAAGAACGGACGCATCGGCGTGATCGCGACCACCGGCACCATAAAGAGCGGCCTGTACACGGATTACATCCACAGCATAGACGGGAGCATCAAGGTGTTCGGCAAGGACTGCCCGCTGTTTGTACCGCTGGTGGAGGAGGGCTGGTTCCACGACTCCGTCACCAAAGAGGTGGCCTCCCGCTACTTAAACGAATTAAAGGGCGAGTTCATCGACACGCTGATTTTGGGCTGCACGCACTATCCGCTGCTGCGCCGGACGATCGCAGAGGAGATGGGCGAGGACGTGACGCTGGTCAACCCCGCCTACGAGACGGCGCTGGGGCTGAAGGCCATGCTTGCGGAACACGGGCTGGAGGCGGCGCCTAAAGAGCAGCGGCCGCACCACGAATTTTACGTGAGCGACGCCGCGGAGCGCTTTCTGACGTTTGCCCAGGCGGTTTTGGCCTGCGAACTGGACAGCACGGCCGTGGTGGACATCGAACGGTATTAAAATATGGACAAAGACGTATTTGTGCGGGTAAAGGGCTCCTTTACCGGCCCCCAGGACGGGGACAACATCGAACTGATCGCGCCGGGGCAGTTTTACCTGAAAAACGGCGCAAAATACATCCTCTACGACGAGATCGACGAGAGCCTTGGCGAGCCCATCAAGAACACCATCAAGGTGACGCCGGGACAGGTGAGCATGCGCAAGCGCGGCCCGGTGGTGGCGGACATGGCCTTTGAAGAAGGCGAAGAGCGGATGGCCACCTATACCACGCCGTTCGGCAGCCTGGTGCTGGGCGTCACGGCCCGGAAGATGACCGTGGAGGAGACGGAAGACGAACTGAACATCAAACTGGACTATGCGCTGGAGATCGAGTACGAGCACACCTCGGACTGTGTGATCGACATCGCGGTAAGATCCCGCAGTACGGGGATGTTCCCGCTGTACTGACGGACTTAGGGGAGGTTTGTTTTGAAGAGACGTATCAATGCAGCGGCGGGACTGTTTCTGGCGGCGGTGATGGTGCTCTCCCTGTTTGCGGGGACGGCCTACGCCGTGGGCGGCAGCAAGACCCGCGAAGAGGTGAGCCTGCGCTATATGAGCAACTGGCCGTCCGGGCCGGAGGACATCAACTGCCGCAGCGCCATTTTGCTGGAAATGAATTCCGGGGAGGTCCTGTTCACCAAGAACGAGGACGAAAAGCGCTACCCGGCCAGCATCACCAAGGTGATGACGGCCCTGCTGGTGATCGAAAAGTGTGACTTGAACGATACGGTCACCTTTTCCCACGCGGCCGTGACCGACCTGGAAGAGGGCGGCTACAACGGCTACTACAAGGAGGG
>CACZPX010000015.1 GCA_902783095.1 uncultured Lachnospiraceae bacterium | reverse complement strand
GCCGCTTCTTGCTCATGTCGGGCGCGTCCCAAGCTCCTGCGTTCGTCTGCGAGCAAGCTCGCACGAACTCGGAGTTTGTTCCGCTGTTATCACATCTTTTTGACGCTGTCGAGTTCCAGTTCCACCGGCGTCTCGCGGCCGAACATGTCCACCGCGATGGTCAGGGTCTGCTTGCTCTCGTTGATGCTCCGGATGGCGCCGATGGTGCCTTCCCATACGCCCTTCACGACCAGCACGCTGTCGCCGACCGCATACTCCAGCATCACACCGCCGTCATGGATGCCCATGTTGGCCATCTCCGCCTCGGAGAGCGGCACCGCCTTGCTGCCCGGCCCCACAAAGCCGGTCACGCCGCGGGTGTTGCGGACGATATACCAGGTGTCGTCGTTCATCACCATGTTGACCAGCACGTAGCCGGGGAACATCTTCTTCTGCGTGGCCTTGCGGACACCGTTCTTGACTTCGACGACGTCCTGCACCGGAACGGCCACCTCCAGGATCACGTCCTGCAGTTTGCGGTTCTCGATGGTCTTTTCCAGGTCCGCCTTTACCTTGTTCTCGTAGCCGGAATAGGTGTGTACGACATACCAGTTTGCCTCTGCCATGTGCGCGTTCCTCTCCGGATCAAAGGATCAGGCCGAGGCCGAACTTGACCACGGTATCCACCAGAGCGATAAAACCGCCCAGGATCACAGACACCGCCACGACAGCAACCGTCTGTCTGGCGACCTTCTTCTTGTCGGGCCAGACGATCTTCTTAAACTCTGCCTTCGCCTGCTTGAAGAATGAAGGCTTGGCGGCTTCGTTTTTGGTATTCTCTGCCATAGTCGGATCCCTTCCGTGTTATCTGGTCTCTCTGTGAAGCGTATGAGCCTTGCAGAAACGGCAATACTTCTTGGTTTCCATTCTCTCCGGATGGTTCTTCTTTTCCTTCATCATATTGTAGTTTCTCTGCTTGCATTCGGTGCAGGCCAGGGTGATCTTTACACGCATCTTCGTGGTCCTCCGTTGTTTTTAGTCTCTTTATTCCGTGAAATTAGCCACAAAAAAAGAAACCCGATCTCTGCGACGGTTTCAATAACATAACATATCCGTTTCCTGCCGTCAAGAAAAAATTAAAAGAAAATCTAATAATCTTCGCTGATGCAAACGCTGCAGCCGAACACCTCGCGCACGCCTGCCGCCTTCAGCGCCGCGGCGCAGGCCCGCATGGTAAGTCCCGTGGTGAAGATGTCGTCCACCAGCAGCACGCGCGGCGTATCGTCCGCCCGCCGCACGGCGCGGAAGGCCCCCGCAAGGTTCTCCGCGCGCGCCTGCGCGCCAAGCTCCTTCTGCGCCTCCGTCCGCTTTTCGCGAAGCAGCAGGTCCTCCGCCGCCGGAACGCCCAGCAGCCTGCCCAGCCGCCGCGCGATCTCCGCGGCCTGGTTGTAGCCGCGCTCCCGCAGCCGGCTTTTGTGCACGGGCACCGGCACGATCAGCTGCGGCGCAAAGGATAAAAGTTTTTCCCCAAAGCGCGCGGCCAGCGCCTGCGCGTAGAAATCCGCGTATTCGCGGCGTCCCTCGTATTTGAACTTCGCCACCGATTCCCTGGCCGTCCCCTCGTAGCGGAACAGCGCCACGCCGCCGGCCAGGCCGTTGTCCACGCGGCGGCAGCCCGCGCACACGTCCCGCGCGGGATCCGCCAGTTCCTTGCCGCAGATCCTGCAAGTCCTGCCGTTTATATAAGGAAACCGTTTTTCACAGCCGGCGCAGACCGACGCGCCGAAGGGCCGGACCGCGTCGTGGCAGGCCGGGCATCTGCGCGGCCACACCGCGTTTTTGACTGCCGTCAGTACTGTTCCCATTGACTCAGTTCCTTTAACAGATCGCACAGGCCGGAGTAGCGCTTCTGCTCCTCGTCGTTTTTGGCCATGGCCAAAAAGGTCTCCGGCACGCCCACGATGCACACGCAGCGCCTGGCGCGCGTGACCGCCGTGTAGATCAGGTTGCGGTTCATCAGCGGGCGCGGTCCCGATATGAGCGGGATCACCACCGCCGGATACTCGCTGCCCTGCGACTTGTGCACGGTGACCGCGTAGGCCAGCTCCAGCGCCTCGGTCTCGCGGAACGGATAGACCGCGCGCCGGCCTTCGTCGAATTCCACGGTCATCTCCTCCGCAAAGTGGTTGATCTCCAGCACCGTGCCGATGTCCCCGTTGAAGATCCCCGTCCCGTGGTCCGCGGCAAAGCCCGCGTCGTTGCGGACGTCCCATTCGCGCTGGTAGTCGTTCCGGGTCTGCATCACCTTGTCGCCCTCCCGGAACACGCCCCAGGGCATGCTCATCTCCCGCCTGTCCTTTGTCGGCGGGTTGAGCGCCTGCTGCAGCACGGCGTTCAGGTTCTCCACGCCCAGGGCGCCCTTGCGCATCGGCGTGAGCACCTGGATCTGCTGCGGCTCCACCGACAGGTAGGCCGGCAGCTTCTCCTTTAACAGCGTGCACACCGCGCCAAGCACGCGGCCGGACTCGTAGCGCCGCACGAACAGGAAATCCCTGCTCTTTTTTTCTACGTCCACGGGTTCGCCGTTGCGGATCCGGTGCGCGTTTATCACGATATCGCCGGCCTCCTCCTGCCGGAAGATGCGGTCCAGCCGCACCACCTCGAACAGGCCGGAGCGGATCAGGTCCGCCAATACGTTTCCCGGGCCCACGCTCGGCAGCTGGTTCGCGTCGCCCACCAGGATCAGTTTCGCCCACGGGGGCACCGCTTTCAGCAGGGCGTGCATCAGAAAGATGTCCACCATGGAGGCCTCGTCGATGATCACCACGTCCGCCTCCAGCAGATTGTCCTCGTTTCGTTCAAAGCGGACCGGCGCGTTATCCTCCGGACTCCCCACGAACTCCAGCAGCCGGTGGATGGTCATCGCTTCGTGTCCGGTCGTCTCCGTCATGCGTTTGGCTGCCCGTCCGGTGGGTGCGGCCAGTTTTACGGTGTTGTTGCGCTCCTCAAACAGCCGGATGACCGCGTTGATCGTGGTGGTCTTGCCCGTGCCGGGCCCGCCCGTGATCACGGTCACGCCGTGCGTCAGCGCGGAGCGGACCGCCTTGTACTGCTGTGCGTCCGCGTCCAGCCCCTCCCTCGCGGTGATGCGGTCCAGCTGCGCGGTGGTCTCCGCCTCT
>CACZPX010000014.1 GCA_902783095.1 uncultured Lachnospiraceae bacterium | reverse complement strand
TAAACTACCGTTAGGTTTATAATATATAAACCTAACGGTAGCGAGGAGGCTTCAAACGATGAAACGTATATCGGTGACCCTGATCCTGATCTGGAGTATGCTGCTTTCCGCCTGCAGCCCGTCAGTTCCTGTTACAACGCCAGACGAATCGGTATCAGCCACGTCTGCTTTGGAAGATACGGTACCTGATACGACGGCTTCTGCCGCAGAATCAACCGAAGCGGCCCAAGACCCTCTTTATAAGGCGATCTTTTCCTTTTGTGAGATGCTCTACGGCAGCCTGGATGCCGAAAGCACCGTCACCTTTGGCTGGGACGATTTCGACTCGATCGAAGGCTATATGATCGCCAAATGGATCGAAACCAGAAGAGAATGCAGCAAGATCGACCACGCAGATATCTCGAACGTTCGCGTTCTGTCCGTGACGCTGCAGGGAAGCCCTGCGGTTCAGGGAGAACAGCAGATCCAGAGCGCACTCGTCCACGTTTCCTACGTCACCGGGAGCGAAGAATGCGAGTGCGTCACGCGCTACGTTTTTACCCTGCAGGAAGGAGCAGACGGTTATCGCGTGACTGACCTTACGACATACAATCCGGCGTATTCCCTTGAACCTCAGGACGACATGGACATTGCCGTTCTGCGGGATTCCCTGGACCTCTGGAAAGACGAATGCAAAGATGCCGGCGACATGTGGCAGTTTGAGGCTGTCGACCGCATCATGGAGCAGAAGAAGGTTCCGCTGGAGGATCTGATCGACGGTGATTTCAAGGAAGAACTTGATAAAAGACGCAAGCAGACGTCCAAAGACGCGGAAGTCGTGGACATCCGTTTCAACGAGTATTATGACCGTCCGGATTCTCCGATGACGTCCGGAATGACCTTCCGGGACGGAACGGCTTCTTTCTGGGTCAGTTTTACCTATCTGGATCTCTATGACGTCCTGTTTTCCGACGACAGTATCAAAACCGTGGGCGAAGCACTGGAGCTGGGATTGATCGGACGGTCCGTACTCGACACCTTTGGCATCCCCTATGAAACGGATTCTTCTTCGCCGGAAGAAAGCGAGCCGGAACAGGCGGCAGAAAACCCTGACAGGGAGCAGACGTCTGAAGGAACTTCCGAGGAACAGGCGGGAACGTCTGCAGATCCCGAAACCACGGAGGGTACGGCCCATACGCAGGCGCCGTCTTCAAGCGGCAGGGAGACGGTGTCAGACGTGTCCCGGTATTACTCCCAGGAGGATATCGAACTTGCAAAAGAAGCGGTTATTGCCTGGATGACCGAGCACTTTGAAACCGGCACCAGGATCAGTGAACTCTATTATCCCGGAGACGATTTTACAGAACGCGCGGAATATGGCTCCTTTGACACTACGGAAAACTCGCTGCTGCTTGGCGGCTGCTTTGTACAGGCGGACGGGACTGAACGCGGATCCTCCGGCTATCCAGCCTGGGTCTGGATCCTCCGCCGGACCGGTGGCGGCTGGACCGTTGTCGATGCCGGCTACTGACACGCGGTTTTTTGCAGTCTTTTCCCTGTCCTTTTTCCCGCCCATGCGATATAATAGGCAATCGAAGGAGACGACCAAAGGATGGATTGCAAAAGATGGCTGGCACTGATGCTGATCGCAGCACTCGTATTGTGCGGGTGCAGCGCTTCGTCTGATCATTCTGTATCGACGATAGAAGAGATCATTTCAACGAAAAGCCGGACGGAAGAGGAACTAACGCCTGCCGGATCCCCGGCTTCCGAGACCTCTGCTTCCGCGGACGACACGGAAAGCACCGATACGGAAGCTGACCGTGCGGAAACGGAAAGCGGCGATGACGCACACACGGAGGCCGCCTCCTCAGACGACCACACGCAGACCGGAACTGACGAAGACGTTCCGGAAGCGTTTTCCTATCAGCCGCACCAGTATGTTGAACGGATTGCGCAGGAGATTCCGCAGGATCACTGGGAGTCGCTGTATCATCTGTGCGACGCGCTTCGCGCCGGGGAGGATACCTTTGCCTGTTCCACGCAGGAAGCTTACGAGTGGTGTATGGATCCCGGGGTTCTGGCCAATCTCATTCCGGCAGCATCCATGCGGATCTCCGGACAGAGCGATGACGGGACAGCCCCCTTCAAAGACGGCACTGGAAGGATCTTCTACCGTATGCCCGCGGAGGAATTCGCGGCGCGTGAAGCCGCCTTTGAGGAGACGGTTGCGGGCATTCTCAACAGTGTCCTGGAAGCCGATGACGACGACTACGAAAAATGTCTCAAGCTCTATGACTATTTGGAGACCAACTACGTCTATGAATACGAAGGACGGCAGGACGGCGCGACCGCAGACGGATATATCTACTACACGCTGGTCAATCACACCGGCCAGTGCATTGATCTTGCCGGTGTCTATTCCTTTCTGCTCCGACAGGCGGGTGTGGAAGCGTTTTCAGTCGGGTGCTATGACGAGTTGGATCACGAATGGACCTATGCGGTGGTAAACGGCGTCGGGTACCATATCGATCCCACCTGGGCGCTGAAATCTGACCGTGGGTCGGAAGAACTGTATCTGGGCTATTTCATGATGGACGACAAAGCACGGACAGAGACCGGCTGCCCGGTCGATGATCTGACCGTGCAGCTGCTGCCGCAGTTCTGGGTCTCCCGGTCGACGGTCTCTATAACCGCGCCGGACCGGCAATTCTATACAGGGGAAGGGACCATTTTCACGTCATTGGAAGAAAAGAGCAAGACCCTCGTCTACCAGGATCGGGACGGTCTGGAATACCGAATGAACTACGGCAAAAGCGGAGAGTAGACTTCTGTATACTCTTCTTTTTTTTATGTAAAAAGTATTTGAGCATGTAACGAAACCCGGATCATCCGCATTAATCTACAGAACCGATGAGAGAGGAGGTGAAAAGGTGCAGTCCATGGAAGAGATCTACAGGCAGCATGCGCAGACGGTCTACCGGTTTTTGCTGACCCATACGCGGGACGCGGATCTGGCGGAAGAGCTGACCCAGGAGACCTTTTATCAGGCCATCAGGTCCAGCGGCCGTTTTGACGAAAGCTGCAAAGTCACTACCTGGCTGTGCGCCATCGCAAAGCGCGTCCTTTTCACCTATCGCAGAAAACACCCTGTCACGGAAGAGCTGGAGGAACAGACACAGTCGGTCCCTTCGGCGGAAAACGAGGCCGTGGACGCGGTGAGCCGGATGGAGCTGATCCGGCTGGTGCACGAACTGGCGGAGCCTGCCAGGGAGGTTGTGTATCTGCGGGTATTTGGCGGACTCTCTTTTGCGGAGATCGGCGAGGTGCAGGGTAAGACCGAAAACTGGGCCCGGGTGACCTTCTACCGCGCCAAGGAAAAACTGAAAGGACGGTTGTAACATGACGGATAATCTGCCTTGTGAAGTGGTAAAAGATCTGCTTCCCTCCTATATCGACGGGTTGACCAGTGAGACGACGAACGGGCTGCTACAGGCGCATATGCAGGGCTGTGAAGACTGCCGGGCTGCCTATGAGCGGATGCGCGATCCCGAACGCACAGCGGAACAGGACGCACAGGAAAAAAGGGAGATCGATTATTTAAAAAAGAACCGAAAGCGTAACCGCACGATCCTGATCTGGAGCATTGTCGGTGCGCTGCTGCTCACGGCAGGCGTGATCGGGACGAGATTCTTCCTGGTCGGCAGCATAAGCAGCAACTGGGCGCCAATGGACCTGCAGGTAAGCGGAAGAGAACTGTACTTTGACGCGGTCCCGATGGACAGCGCGTCCGGCATTTCCGACCTTTCGTTTGCCGAAGCCGACGGCGTCATAACGGTCACGGCCAAGTTTGTGATGGCAAGCCCCATCCATCCCGGCAAGCTGCACGGCTCGTTCACCGCGCAGCAGGAGATCCGGGAGGTCCGGATCGGAGACCGTATCGTCTGGGCGGACGGCGCCACGGTGTCCGCCTTTGCCGCAGACCTGTTTGCGACCAGACATGCATACGTCGGCGATATGCCGGCCAATGCCGATACGGCAAACGCCCTGGGCGTTGGCACGTATCTGGGGCCGTATACCAACGAACTGGAGACGGCGCAGGAGCCCTACGGCTGGAAGATCGAGCTGGCGCTCACCGTCCGGGAGTCCAAGCAGGCACAGACGGAACAGGATATGGACGCCTTTGGCCGGGTCCTGGTGGGCCTGATCGATAATCTGGACCACGTGACCTTCGTATACCACGTGGACGGAAAGGCAACGACGCGCACCGTTACGGCGGCGGAAGCCACGGAATTCTTTGGCGAGGACATCAAAAACTGCGGCAGCAATATCCGAAGCCTTGACCGCCTGCTGGAAAAGACGGGGCTGAATCTGTACGCGACCAGGCAGGAATCTGCAGACGAGGCGTCCGCAAACGAAGTGTGGATCCAGATCGTGAACATGAGCAGTGCGGAGCTGGAAGGGATCGGCGTGAACTGTATCGCGGACGGCAGGCTGGTTTCCAGCGGTTACGGGACGAACGCGGACGGATCCGCGATAAAAGCGGGAGAGAGCATCTGGACCAGCTTTTCCGCATTGGATTTCGGTGATAGTTGGGACTCTGCCATGACGGAGGTGCAGTTTACGGTCCGCACGACGGAAGGTGAGGAATATGTTCTGCAAGACCGGATCCGCATTCCGGTAGACCCCGGTACCACGCGGACCTTCCGCCTGGTGGGGGATCGGGACAGCGGTTTTCAGCTTCTGCAGTAAAGATAAGCCGGCGGTTTTCATACGATCGCCGGCTGTTTTTTATTGTGGCCCTATTATGGAGTCTCGTCCTTTGACCCGGGGATCTCTTCCCGCAGTTTCACGATATTTCTGGCACTTCTGCGGCGGTCGTCCTCCAGCGCGGCATAGTGCTTTTTGGTGGTGTTGACGTCCGAATGCCC
>CACZPX010000013.1 GCA_902783095.1 uncultured Lachnospiraceae bacterium | reverse complement strand
CGAACGCGCCGCGGCGTTACTGCTGCGTATTGTTCTGCTGCCCGTAAGGCATAGTCTGCGGAACGTCCGCCTGCGGGGCAGCCTGCTGGGGCTGCTGCACGTAGGGCGTGTTCTGCGGGGCAGCCTGCTGGGGCGGCTGTGCGTAGGGCATGTTCTGCGGGGCGGCCTGCTGGGGCTGCTGCGCGTAAGGCATGTTCTGCGGGGCTGCCTGCTGCGGCTGTGCGTAGGGCTGCTGCATCGTCTGCTGCGGCGCTCCCTGCGGCAGCAGGCGCATGGGCTGGGTCCCGATCACGCCGGAAACAAAGGCGGGCTGGGCGGCCAGCGGCACGGCGCCGGCCTGCAGCATCATATTTTCCAGATACAGCACGCGCTCTTTCAGCACCTTCTTCATGGCAAAGCCAAAGGCGCCGTCCAGGTTCATCTCGCCAATGTAGACGCCCGGCAGCAGCGCAAACTTGATCCAGGCCTCCATGCGGACCACCAGATCGTCGCTGATGACCAGTTTGATAAAGGTCGGCGCGGTCATGAGGCCCTTGCCTTTTTTGAAGACGGACTCCTGATGATAATTGGTAAATTCGTAGCCCTCCGCGGTCAGATACTGAGAAAACGCGTCAAAGGTATACTGCGCGGGGATGTTGGTCTGAAATTCGCTGATGTAACGTGACATACGGTACCTCCCTGTTTTTGAAACAAACAGATTATCGCACATTTTTCCGGTTTGGTAAAGTTTTTTTCAAAACGGACGGACGCGGACAAAAAACTGCTGAAATAGCCGCGCGGGTGCGGTATAATAAAAAGGATCACGGCAGAGCCTGTGATCGGAAAGTTGAGGAAAGCCCATGTTTTGCGCAAATTGCGGAGCAAATATCTCAGAGGGAACGGCGGTCTGCCCGGTGTGCGGGGCGGCTGTGGAAAACGGCGCGCAGCGCGGCGCGGTCATGCAGGGCGCCGTCCGCCCTGCGTACGAAAGCGCACAGCCGATGACCGGACCGCAGCCGGTTTACGCAGGCGGGCAGCCTGCGGCCGGGCTTTATCAGGCGGATCCGCGGCCGGCTTATGAAAGCGCGCAGCCTGAAAAGCCGCAGCGCTCCGCCGGTTATGCCGTCGCGGCGCTGGTGCTGGTATTTTTGTCCGCGCTCACCTGCGTCATCCCCTTTGTGTCGCTGCCGCTGGCGCTGATCAGCCTGATCTTTGCCGTTCTGGGTCTGCGCTCGGAACACCGTCCCATGGCCAGGGTGGCGCTGGTCTTAAGCATCGTGTTCCTGATCTGGAACGCCGCGGTGACCGTCATCGCCGTGATCTACATGAAGAAGTACGGCTTTACGATGGACCACATCCGGTATTTTATCGAGAACTATATCAGAAACTTTTTCCGGTAAGCAGCGCCTGCGCCAGCACCAGATCGAGCGGCGTCGTCACCTTGATGTTGCTGCGCGAGCCGGGCACGATGGCGATCGCCTCGCCCAGATGCTCCAGCAGCATGCAGTCGTCCGTGGCCTCGTAGGAACCGTCGTAGGCGTCGTAGGCGCGCAGCAGCGTTTTGCGGTCAAAACACTGCGGCGTCTGGGTCATCCAGGTGCGGGCGCGGTCGGTCGTCTGCGTCACCAGCCCCTTCTCATCCGCGATCTTTACGGTATCGGTGGCCGGCGCGGCGACGGTGGCGCCCCGGCAGGTCTCCAGAGCGGCCAGGCAGCCGTCTATGTAGGAGAACGTGATAAAAGGCCGCGCGGCGTCCTGGATCAGGACGATGTCCGCGTCGGAACGCAGCACCGCGTTCTGGACGGATTCCCGGCGCGTTGCGCCGCCTTCAGTGAATTCAATGACCGTATCGTCGCAGCCGTATAAGCAAAGATCGGGAAGGGAGGCAAGCTCCTTCTCCTGCATCACCAGAAAGACGCGGTCTATGGCCGGATGCGCGCAGAGCGTGCGCAGCGCGTGTACGAACAGCGGTGCATCTCCAAGTGTGACGAACGCCTTGTTGTAGCCGGCGCCGAAGCGCGTGCCGCTGCCCGCGGCGGGGAGAACGGCGTCTACGGTCTTGCCCTGATACATGGTTTCCTCCTGACAAACGTGGTAACGATTTTATCCTAACACAACCAACGGGCGGATTCAAGGAAACGGCCGTACGGCAGGCCACAGCAGACGTCCCGGGTGCGGCGGGAGGCACCGGTCGTACAGCGCTGCGGGCTCTGCCAACCCCGCGCTTGACAAACCCTGCGCGACCCGTTACAATAGCACTCGTTTCATGAGGGAGTAGCAAGCGGCAGCCCAATTGCCGCAGTAAGTCAACAATCCCGACCTCCGGTCTGGCTTACTTTAAACTGTGAGACTCATGTATAGTTTTACCGCTATACATGAGCACGGCAAAGCTCAGGTATAGCGCCTGGGTTTTTTTGTTGCGTCTGTGACAGCGTACGGGGAGCGGACGCGGCAGAGAGACCGGGAAACGGCAGGAAGGAGCTTCCATACGGAAGAAAGCGATGGACTGGACGCTGATGTTCTTTATCAACAGTATCCTGCTCGGCGCGGGCCTTGCCATGGACGCCTTTTCGGTGTCGCTGGCAAACGGACTGAACGAGCCGGGTATGCGGCCCGTGCGGATGTGCGCGGTGGCCGGCGTGTATGGCTTTTTTCAGATCGCCATGCCGCTTTTGGGGTGGCTTCTGGTGACAAAGGCCAGACAGCTGTTCGCCGTCGTGAACGCCGCGGTGCCGTGGGTCGCGCTGGCGCTGCTGCTGTGGATCGGCGGGAAGATGCTTTTCGAAGGCATACGGGGACAAAAGGAAGAGGAACCCAAACCCTTTGTACTGGGCCCCGGCCTGCTGCTTCTGCAGGGGATCTCCACATCCATCGACGCGCTCTCCGTGGGGCTCACGATCTCGGATCATCCCTGGAGCATGGCGGCCGTCTCGACGCTCATCATCGGGGCGGTGACGTTCCTTCTGTGCCTGGGAGGGTTGGCAATCGGCAAAAGGGCCGGCACGGGGCTCTCGGGTAAAGCCGGGATCCTGGGCGGCGTGATCCTGATCGGCATAGGGATCGAGATCTTTGTCAAAAATATGTTCTTCTGAGACGTTGTCCCGGG
>CACZPX010000012.1 GCA_902783095.1 uncultured Lachnospiraceae bacterium | reverse complement strand
GAAGCGATCGCCCGTGCACGCGAAGCCCGCGTGTACATCATGGACGAAGTCATGGCCAAGGCCATTGCCGAGCCGCGTCCGGAAGTCGGCAAGTATGCGCCGAAGATCCGCCAGATCACCATCGACACCGAGAAGATCGGCGACGTCATCGGCAAGCAGGGCAAGGTCATCAACAAGATCATCGAGGAGACCGGCGTTCAGATCGATATCGAAGAGGACGGCCGCGTGCACGTCTGCGGCACCGACCTGGATATGATCGAAAAGGCCATCCAGATCATCGAAGCCATCGTCAACGACGTGGAGCCCGGCCAGGTATTCGAAGGCAAGGTCGTGCGCATCATGAACTTCGGCGCCTTTGTGGAGCTCTGCCCCGGCAAGGACGGCCTGGTGCACATCAGCAAGCTTTCCCCCCGCCGTGTGGCCAAGGTGGAAGACGTTGTGAACATCGGCGACGTGGTGAAGGTCAAGGTCGTGGAGATCGACAAGATGGGCCGCATCAACCTGACCATGCGCGACGTGGACAAGCCCGGCGTTCCGGAGTCCGAGAAGATCTCCGACCGTCCGGACCGCAGAGAGCGTTCCGACCGCGGTGACCGCGGAGACCGCCGCGGCGACCGCAGACACAGAGAAGACCGCGGCGAGCGCAGAGAAGAGCGCCGCGAGTACGACGAAGACTAAGCGATCCGCGTGCCGTTCGGAGACGGACGGCACGTATCCCCTGTGTCCGTAGCGAAGCTGGATATCGCATCAGACTCCGACTCTGAAGGCCGCGGGTTCGAATCCCGCCGGACACACGCAAGCAGACCGGGCCTTTTGGCACCGGTCTCTTTCTTAGAAGAACACAGACGCGGCGACGGCCGCAAAAGGGAGGAATCTATGAAGCCGGATTATGCACTGTTGGAACGGCTGACCCAGTTAAACGGCGTGAGCGGCTATGAAAAGGCCGTGCGCCAGGCGATCGAAAAAGAAGCGGCGCCCCTGTGCGACGAGATGTTTGCGGACGCCATCGGCAACCTGATCTGCGTCGTAAAAGGAAGCGGCAGGAACAAAAAGCGCGTCATGCTGGCCGCGCACATGGACGAGATCGGCGTACAGGTGATAAAGATCAACGACGACGGCACGCTGATGGTCAAATCCATGGGGACCTCCTGGATCTACACCTCCTTTCAGGCGCGCGTGCAGTTTCGGAGCGGGCTGACCGGCGTGATCGACGCCCGCGTCTATCCGGACTCCCTGCAGAACAAGTTCACCAACCTCTACGTGGACATCGGCGTGGCGTCCAAGGAAGAGGCCCAAAAATACGTGCATGTGGGCGACGTGGCCTGCTTTGTGGGCCCCTACACCCCGCTTGCGGGGGACTTTGTCACCTCCAAGGCCGTGGACGACCGCATCGGCTGCTTTATGCAGCTGGAAGTGATGAAGGCGCTCAAAGGGCAGGAGATCTACAACGACCTGTATTTCGTCTTCACGGTACAGGAAGAGGTGGGCTGCCGCGGCAGTATCGTCTCGGCCGAGCGCATCGCGCCGGAAGTCGGCATCGCAGTAGACGTGACGCCGGATCACGGCCGTCCCGGTGATCTGGAGGGCAGCAACGAGTGCGGCGGCGGCGCGGCCATCAAGATCTCCGACACCTCCGTCATCTGCGACGAGGACCTGGTGGAAAAGATGATCGCCGTTGCGGAGGAGAACGACATCCACTATCAGCGCGACGTCATTTACGTGGGCGGCACGGACGCCTCCTCCATGAACCTGGCGCGCTACGGAGCAAAGGCCTGCGCGGTCTCCGTGTGCACGCGCTATACGCACGGCACCAACTGCATCTTTAATAAGAAGGATACCGAGGCTGCCATAGAACTGCTCACAAAGTTTGTGAATTGCGAGTTACCGAATTGATACGAAGCTGTCATATATTTGTAATCTTTTTTTATTGACTATTGCGGATACCTTTGTTAAAATTTGTTTAACTTTGTGTAGAAACTTACGCTAGAGGTGATCACATGGCAAATGATAACAACAGCTGGGACGTCGATGATATCGATTTTTCCGAGATAGACTTTGAAGATCTGGATCTGGACGATCTGGACTTTTCCGTGGACGGCGAGCTCAACAGCATCAACGACGAGCGGCCTAAAAAGAAAGTAGACGAAGACCTTCTGGGCATCGCGGACGATCAGAAACCGTCCCGTCCGGCCCGTCCCGCGCGCCCGGTCCGCAAAGTGGACAAGCGCGGCTATGAGCCGGAAGACGACGATGACGACGATGAGGACGACCGTCCCCTCCGCAGAAGACAGCAGCAGGGCGGCGGCAAGACCACCAGCAAGGCCCCGTTCATCATCATCCTGTGCCTGATCCTGGGCCTGGCCGTAGGCGCCATCCTGTTCTGGATCATCAAGAGCAGCAGCGACGACGATGAAGCGTCCGCCTTTGGTGATACCACCACGGAAGCGACGGCCTCCGGCGAGACCGGGACCACCGCAGCGTGGAGCAAGGACACCGAAGAGAAGGTGATGGACGTCGTAAACAGCTATTACGCCGCCAAGACCCTCGGCGATGCGGAAGGGCTGCGAAACGTTCTGGACGAAGTGATCGCCGTGGACGAGAGCCGCGTGAGCGCGGAGGCCCGCGTGGTGGACAGCTATCAGAATATCACGGTCTACACCACGGAAGGCCAGAACGAAGGCGAGTACGTCACCTACGTGGAATACGAGCTGAAGTTCCGCAACATCAATACGCCGGCGCCGGGCCTGGAGCCCTTCTACGTGCGTCCGGACGCCAACGGCAATCTGCGGCTGCTGACCTACGAGTATATCAAGAAGAACGAGGCCGCCATTTTCAGCTTTATGGGCGCTGCGGGCGACTGCGACGCCATCCGTGAGCTGGGCGAGGACGTGGAGACCCGCTTCCAGAACGCCAAGGCGACCGACGGCACGCTGGCAGACTTCTTAAACAGCTTAAAGCAGAATACCACCCAGTCCGCGGGAGGTTCGGATACGACGACTGCAGCCCCGAATGAGGAGACCACGGCGGAACCCGCCGGCGAGAATACCACCGAAGCGCCCGAGACCACGGCAGCGCCGAGCGGCGGAGACGGTTCCGACGAGAGCTTCACCAACACGGACACCATGATGTACGCGCAGGCAAACGTGAAGGCCCGCGTAAAGCCCAACACCAGCGACGACACCACCTTTACGCTGGTCAAGAAGGGCACCTACGTCCAGGTGACCGGCAAGGGTGAAAACTGGTACCGCGTCTGCTTAAAGGACGGCAGCACGGCCTATATCATGAAGCAGTATCTGGGTCTGGAAAAACCTGCTACGGAGGCAGAAGAGTAACCTGTATGAACGTCAGTGATTTTGACTACGACCTGCCGGAGGAACTGATCGCGCAGGATCCGCTTGCGGACCGCGCTTCCTCCAGGCTCCTGGTCCTGGACAAAAGATCCGGTGATATCCGTCACCGGGTCTTTCGTGATATTGTGGAAGAACTTGTTCCAGGCGACGTGCTGGTGGTGAACAACACCCGGGTGATCCCCGCCAGGCTTTACGGCAAGAAGGTGGATACCGGCGCGGTGATCGAAGTGCTGCTCTTGAACCACAGGGAGGACGGCGCCTGGGAAGTGCTGGTGCGCCCCGGCAAAAAGGCGCGGATCGGCACGGTGATCGACTTTGGCGACGGCCTGCTCACCGGCGAGGTGACCGATATCCTGGAAGAGGGAAACCGCCTGATCCGCTTCACCTTTGACGGTATCTTTGAGGAGATTTTGGATAAGCTGGGCGAGATGCCCCTGCCCCCGTACATCACGCACAAGCTGCAGGACAAGGACCGCTACCAGACCGTCTACGCCAAGTACGACGGCTCTGCCGCCGCGCCTACGGCCGGCCTGCACTTTACCAAAGAGCTGCTGACGCAGATCAAAGAAAAGGGCATCTCGGTCGCGGAAGTGACGCTGCACGTGGGCCTCGGCACGTTCCGTCCGGTCAAGGCGGAAACGGTGGAGGCGCACCACATGCACACGGAGCACTACATCATCAACGAAGAGACCGCCGCCCTGATCAACAGCGCCAAGCAGAGCGGGCACCGCGTGATCGCGGTGGGCACCACCAGCCTGCGCACGCTGGAGTCCGCATCTACGCCCGACGGCGTGCTGCACGCGGGCGAGGGCGACACGGATATCTTCATCTATCCCGGCTACACCTTTAAGATGATCGACGCGCTGATCACCAACTTCCACCTGCCCAAGTCCACGCTGGTGATGCTGGTCTCGGCCCTGGCCGGAAGAGACAACATCATGCGTGCATATCAGGAGGCGATACGGGAACGGTACCGGTTTTTCAGCTTTGGGGATGCGATGTTTATCAATTAAGCAACACTTTCAAACGACGTATTGAACAAAAGGAGTTACTCATACGCACCCTATATCGATTCCTCTATTTCAAGTGTAATCCGTTCCTAAAAGGGCCCCCGCATCAGCTGTCGGGGGTTTCTTATTTCAGGGGACTGGTAAAAAAACTCCGCGCGTCAAAAGAGATATTTACAATCGTGCTTAAACGTGATAGAATTTAAGCACGAACGGAAAGGAGGCGCATAGTCCTATGTCTGAAATCTGGCAAACGATACAAACAGTAGCAGAAGCGAATGACGGCAGTTTTACGACCAGGCAGATCGAAGATGCCGGCATCAGCCGCGCGTACCTGAAAAGCTATGTAGACAAAGCGCTTCTGATCCGTACCGGG
>CACZPX010000011.1 GCA_902783095.1 uncultured Lachnospiraceae bacterium | reverse complement strand
GCCGTGCGGATGATGGCCTGGTCGCCGCCGCGGCCCAGGCAAAGGTCCATGGCCATGCGGCACAGACCGGCGTCCTCGTTTAAGGTCTCGCCGTTTAGGCCGATGCCGATGGACAGCGTGGGCGCGATGGCGTTGCCGATGCTCACGCCCTTGATGTCCTCCAGAATGGAAAAGTGCGTCTTTTCGATCTCACGCAGCGCTTTGGTGTTCATCACCGCCACGTACTTGTCCTTTTCCAGCTTGTTCAAGATGCCGTCGTACTGACCGAAATACTTGGTGAGGCGCCGCTCGATGATGGCCGCCAGCAGCGACTGGCGCACCTGCTCCACGCTTGCCATCACCTCGTCGTAGTTGTCGATGTAGATCTCGGCGCGCACGGGCAGGCGCTCCTCCGCCCGCTGCACGGCCAGGATCCGGTCCGTGTCGTCAATGAAATAGCGCGCCGTCAGCTCCTCGTCCGCCGTAAAGCCGGAACTGCCGATCTCGTACATCCGGCTGTTGTGCGCAAAGACTTTGGCGCCGCCCTGCTGCGCTGCCGTAAGCTCCGGCAAAAGCTCGCTCATCAGCCCGCGGCTGCGCCCCGCCATCGCGAAAAAGGCGCGGTTGCACCAGACGATGCGGTCTTCCCTGTCCGTGATCACAAAGGGGAACGGCAGATTCTCCGCCTGCAGCACCACGTCCTGGGAGACCGCCCGGGAATAGGCGATCAGCCGGTCAAAGGCGCGTCCCCGCATCAGCAGGATCCAGCCCACGCAAAACACCAGCGCCACGGCAAACAGAATGGCCAGATACTTGGCCGCTCCCTCGTCCAGAAGCAGTGCCACGATCAGAAAAACCCCAATGATCGCCAGCACGATCAGCGGGCTGTAGAGCAGCACCCTGATATGTGATCTGATCTTCTTGTTGTCTTCCATGCATTCCTCCGCGCGGTGCGGCCACCCGCCCGCGGCTCTTTTAAAAGGGTAAAGGGTGCCCCCTCACTGCTGCAAGGACACACCCCTCACGACCGGACTCCGGCTGTCAGCCGACCCTGAACCGGAACTTCTTCGCCTCTGCCTCGTCGTCCACGAGCTCGATCACCGCGCCCAGTTCGCGCAGCTTGCGGTCGAAATCCTCATATCCGCGCATGATATACTCTATGTCGTTGACCGTCGTGATGCCCTCCGCGCACAGGCCCGCCAGCACCAGCGCCGCGCCGGCCCGCAGGTCCGGAGCGTTCAGCTCCGCGCCGGTCAGGCGTCTCACGCCGTCTATCACCGCCACGTTGCTCTCCACCTTTACGTGGGCACCCATCTTGGTCAGTTCGTCTACGTATTTAAAGCGGCTCTCAAAAATGCTCTCCGTCACCACGCCGCGGCCCGCTGCCAGCGACAGCGCCACGCAGATCTGCGGCTGCATGTCCGTGGGAAAGCCCGGATACGGCAGCGTCTTCACGTTGCAGCTCTTTAACTGGCTCTTGCCCACCACGCGGATGGATTCGTCAAACTCGGAGATCTCGCAGCCCATCTCGCGCAGCTTGGCCGTGATGGCGTCCATGTGCTGCGGGATGATGTTGTGGACCGTCACGTCGCCGTGCGTCACCGCCGCCGCGAACATGAACGTGCCCGCCTCGATCTGGTCCGGGATGATGGAATAGTCCGTGCCGTGCAGACGCTCCACGCCGCGGATGCGGATGGTGTCCGTGCCCGCGCCGCGCACGTTGGCGCCCATGGTGTTCAGCATGTTGGCCACGTCCACCACGTGCGGTTCCTTGGCCGCGTTCTCAATGGTGGTGCTGCCCTTGGCCAGAACGGCGGCCAGCATCACGTTGATGGTCGCGCCAACGGATACCATATCCAGGTATACGTGACCGCCCACCAGGCGCTTTGCGTCCACCTTTACCAGGCCGTGCTCCACGACGGTGTCCATGCCCAGGGTCTGGAACCCCTTCAAGTGCTGGTCTATGGGGCGGCTTCCGATGTTGCAGCCGCCGGGCAGCGCCACTTCCGCGTGGCGGTACTTGCCCGCCAGCGCGCCCAGCAGATAGTAGCCCGCGCGGATCTTCTTGATGTGGGCGTTGTCCACCACGACCTTATGGATGTTCGCGCCGTTGATCTTCACCTTATGGTCGCCGATCATCTCCACCACTACGCCGATCTCTTTCATGGCGTTGAGGATCACGTTGATATCTCTTACATTCGGCAGATTTTCGATGATCACGGACTCGTCCGTCATGATCGCCGCCGCCAGGATGCCAAGCGCCGCGTTCTTTGCGCCGCTGATGATCACATCTCCCGCGAGCGGGGTTCCGCCCTTCATGATATACTGCATCGAATACTCTCCTTCATTCGGGAAACAGCCGTCATACCCCCCTTGGCCGCAGCCGCTTCCGTACCGAAACAATATCGGCAATATAAATCCCGTGTATCATACCACATCTTTTTTCTCTTGTAAAGATTTTGTAATATTTCGCAAAGGCGCCGTACGGCAGCCGTGCCGAAGCCGTGCGCCGCAGGCATACGGGCGAAGGCACGGCTATCGGACGGGCCGGGCCAAATGAGCAAGAAGCCATTTGCGCAGCAAATGCGCGGATTGCGAATGCGGCCTGCGGCCGCGGGAGTGCGCAGCGCGAAGCGGCCGTATGCCTTTACGGAGTGCGGCGCCGGACGGGACTGCTCCTCCCCCTCTCTTGCCTGCCTTTGTCCGCTTCCAACTCCATGAATTCCGTACTGATCGCCCTTTTCTCCCTCCTTTAAACGGAATCCATTCTCTTCGACCCGGCGATTCTCCTCTGAATTCCGTACCATTCGCCCTTTTCCGCCTGCTCTGCACGGATTTTTTTCTGCCCCTCCCCCGCTCCTCCCCTCTCTTGCCTGCCTTTGCCCGTTTCCGCAAATTCCCGATGGACATTTCCCCGCTTTCATTGTAAGGTACAGTTTTGGAGGGCTCTGACGGCAACATTTTCAGAGCCCGGAAGGACGGACCGCCATGACAAAATTCAAAGAAGTCTTCCGCGAGGACTCCGGCTACAAGGCCTTTTTTATCTCCCTGCTGATCATGGGCCTGGGCTACGGCATCTACAAGGGCGTGCTGGACAACTACCTGTCGGAGATCGTGGGCATGGGCGAGCTGGACCGCGGCTTTGCGGAATTCTTCCGCGAGATCCCCGGCCTTCTGCTGGTCTTCGTCCTGGCAGCCCTCTACATGCTTTCCGCGGAAAACATCTACAAGCTGGGCGCCGTTCTGATGCTGGTGGGCATGGGCCTGCACGCGATCGTCTCTCCCACCAAGGTCCTGGTCACGCTGGCCATCATGGTCTTCTCCCTGGGCGAGCACATCCAGGCCGGCATGAAGAACACCCTGTCGCTGGAATACGCAAAGCCCGGCTTTGGCGGACGCGCGCTGGGCCTGCAGAACGGCTGGTACCACATCGGCACGCTGGCCGGCTACGCCGTGATCATCGTGGCCTTTGTCTTTGTGTCCGGGCAAGCGGCATTTATTTCCTTCTTCTGGGTCGCCGCGGCGCTGGTGGCGTTTGGCACCGCCGCCTCTTTCCGGCTCAAAGGAAGCGACGCCCGCTCGGACGAGAGCAAACGCCGCTTTTATTTCCACAAAAAATATATCAAATACTATATGCTGGAGGTCTTTTACGGGGCGCGCAAGCAGGTGTTCTTCACCTTCGGCCCCTATGTGCTGATCCGCTTTTACGGGGCCGGCGCTTCCGTGATCAGCCTGCTGTACGCCGTCACCTCTATCGCCAGCTTTGTCCTGGCGCCCTCCGTGGGCAAGCTCATCGACCGCGTCGGCTATAAAAAGGTGATGGTCGCGGACACGCTGATCCTGGTGATCGTCTGCTTTTTCTACGGCTTTGCGCACCACCTCTTCCCCATGAACGTCGCCTTTATCGTCTGCTGCGTCAACTACGTGCTGGACTCCGTCATCTCCATGGCCTCCATGGCCTCCAACGTGTACGTGCAGGATCTGGCCGATTCCGCGGACGAGGTGCGCGCCACCATCTCCACCGGCATCTCCGTGAACCATCTGATCACGGTCTTCATCGCCCTGTTCGGCGGCTGGGTATGGCAGGCGCTCGGCATCGAGACGCTGTTCATCCTCTCCGCGGTGCTGGGCCTGTGCAACTCCGCCTACGCGGCGAGCATCAAGACGCCTAAAAAATGACGATGCGGGGGCCGCGTTTGCCGCTTCCCCCGCAAAAACGTTTTCCTATTCTTTTGCTTTCGGCTTTTTCTTTTCCTCTATCATCTCGAGGATATGGTACTGAACCAGCTCTCCCAAAAACGAGAGACCGAAGCTCATGCCATAAAAAATTGCCACGCGAAGGATGAACGCCACTGCCGGGAACGTATCCGTAAAGGCGGCCCCCCACCTGAAGTACGTGAGCAGACTCTGGATCGAAAGCGCCACGGTTGCCGCCGCTGCCCGGACCAGCGCGGAGGGAATGGCTTTCCGGACGTGTTCCGACATCGTTTTTCCCTTTATCCTGTTATAGTCGCATGGGGCTATATCAAAAGTATACAGGACGGCAAAACAGTCCAGGGCCCTTTCGAAAAACTGATACGCCAGGATCTTTCCCATAACAAAGGAATCCAGAACGCCCAGAAGGATGGTGAGGCCCACCGCCCCTATGAGCGCCCACCTGATACAGGCAAAAAAACTTGCCTTCAGATAGACTTTCAGCTCTTCTTTCATGGCGCTATCCTTATTTCAGATACGTCAAGAACACGCTCCCGCTCTTTTCAAACTCCTTCTGCGCCACCTCCGCGCCCACGCGCACGGCTGCGCCGCCGGACGGGTTATACAGCAGGATATTGCTCGCGTCGTACCCGATGATCAGCACCGGGGCGCCGTCGCCGTTTAGGGCCAGCACGGGCGTCCCCTTTGCCAGAAAGAGATACAGCTGCTTTACCAGGCAGCCTTCCAGGCTGACCGTCCGCCTGTTTAGGCCCTCTGCCAGCATCTCACCGGCGCTTAAGCCTTCCGCTGCCAGCGCCGCGGCGTTTGCCTCCGCGCCCTCCAGCCGGAAGACCGTATCCAAAAGTCCCGTCAGCGTGCCGGCTTCGTCGCCGCCGGCCGCTGCCGGTATGGAAATGGTCATGCGGGCGGGTTCTTTGGCCGTGCGGTGCCAGATCCGGGTCCCGGTCTCGTCCGAAACACTGCCCATCCCTTCATAGACGGCAGCGATCGCGGGGCCGGCCTCGTCGTAGATCCCCTGCAGGGTCCCCTGCGCCCAGGCGTAATAGCGCGCCGGCGCGCTGTCCTCCAGCGCCGCGCGTTCCTCGCCCGCGTAGTAGGAGATGCCCTTGGGCAGGCTGCGGCCGGCCTTTACGTCCTTTTCCAGCCCGTCCAGCACCAGCAGCCCGGTCTTTAACCGGATCTCCTGCTTTTCAAACTTCAGACTTACGCCGTCTGCCTTCTGCACGCCGGCGTTCTGCAGCAGCACGTCGTCCTCCATGGGCGTGAGCACGCCGCCGGCGGACTGGGCCCGCTCGATCACCACCTGGCCCTGCCCCACGGATACGCCGGTGATGTAGATCCCGTCGTACTGGTAGCGCGCGGCTTCTGTGCCGTCCTGGGTGTTGATCACCAGTGCGTAGCAGGGGTAGGTCCGTTCCAGCCCGGACGGCCGGATGTCCTGCGGCCTGCCCGCCGTCACCACAAAGTCCGTGTCGATAAAGCCGTGCGCCTGCAGATAGTCGCCGTCCCTGGCCGAGATGGTCTGCGTGCGCCCGCTCTCCAGGTACATCAGCTGTACGCTCTCCGCCTGCAGCGCGCTGCCGCCCTGCGTCCAGGCGATGGCGGTCTGTGCGTCGTTGACGCGCAGGCTGTGCCTTGCGGCGCTCTCTACCATGCGCAGCAGCTCACCGCCGTTGTCCGTCAGCACGAAGACCGTATTGTCCAGCAGGAAATACAGTCTTGAGCCGTGCCTGGCGGCCAGCGTCTCGATCTCCTGCTGCACCTGTCCGGCGCCGTTTTCCGAGCGGATGAACTTAAGCTCCGTCAGATCGTTGGTCTCGCGCCGGTACTGATACACCGACACGCCCGTCATGCCCTCGTGCGGGCCGCGGTTCATATAGCCGTAGGCCAGAAACGTCACGTCGCCGCTGTCCGCCGTCTCCAGCACTTTGATCCGGTAGTCGTCGTTGTAGCGGGCCTCCCCGTCCGTGTGCAGCGTAAAGAGTTCCGTGTATTCCGCTTCCGCCTTGTCAAACAGCCAGAGCGCGCCGCCCTGCGTGAACGCGTACCAATTTTTGTTCGCGGACGGCGTGACCGCCACGTCCTGTGCCCCGACGATGCCAAAGTGGATCCCCCGGCCGCTTAGGGATTCCTGCCCGGCCGAAAAGTCCTGCGCCATGCGGCGCTCGTAAGCCATCAGATAGAACGGCGTGGTGTTCTGCGCGTTGCGCTGGTCCGACCACTGCAGGCAGAAGAATTCTTCCACCCGGTAGGTCTGCTCCGTACCGTCTTCCGACGCCGCCGTGAGCGTGCTGCGCACCAGAAACGAGCCGAACAGCCGGTCCATCTCCAGAATGCAGATCTCCGGCGCGCCGGTCTCCCGCGGCTTTAGGTCGCGGTAGGTGAGCTGGCGGAAATTGGAGTGGATGTTCACGTACGCCAGCGAATCGTTGTCCACGGTGTTGTCCACTTCCCAGTTGATCGCGTATTTCTCCGCGGCGGAGGCGGAAAAGGTGGCGGTGTGAAAATCCGTCACGTAGTCCATCATCTTTTCCGTCTTTAAATCCTCGTCCCAGAGGATGCGCGAATAGTAGCTGACCGAGGGATGGTGCTCGGTGGTCAGCTTCACGATCAGTTCATATTCCGTCCCCTTATCGATCAGATCCTTGACCGGGATGCTGGCCCGCACCGTTTCGCCGTCCGCGTCCCAGCCGCTTAAAGACCCCTGTTCGATCAGACCGCGGTCCCCGGTCCGCCGGATCTCATAGGCGACGGCCGTCAGGGCACTGCCCTGCGTCTTTATGACGACGGGCAGGTTCCGGTCCGCGGGCAGCGGGGTGACGCAGTCCAGAAGCGTGCCCTCGTTCATCTCCTCCACGTAGCCGGGCAGTAGGTTTACCGTCTCGCCCTCCACGTCAAAGGCGACGAACGGCAGCCGCTCCTCCTCCAGAAGGGCGTAGGGCGTCTCATCCGACTCGCTGCCGGTCGAAAAAAAGAGGAAGCCTCCCAGGGTCACCAGGAAGATCCCTCCCAGTATCAGGATCTTGCGTATTGCAGGTCTCATCAAATGCTCCCGTTTGAGCTTCCTTTAAAGCTCCAGTTCTATCTTTCTCCCGGTCGGCTCGTAGCGGACAAACTCCACGCCCGCCGCGCGGAACATCCGCTTGGAGGCCATCACGGACGGCGTTAAGCCGTACTTGTCGTCCGCGTAGATCACCGTTTTGATGCCCGCCTGAATGATGGCCTTGGCGCATTCATTGCAGGGGAACAGACTCACGTAGAGCTTGCTGCCGTCCAGACTGCCGCCGCGGTAGTTTAGGATGGCGTTCAGCTCGCTGTGCGTCGTGTAGAAATACTTGTTGTCGTAGGGCTCGCCTTCCCGGTTCCAGGGGAACTCGTCGTCCGAACAGCCGATGGGGAAGCCGTTGTAGCCCATGGACAGGATCTTGTTGTCGGCGCTCACGATGCAGGCGCCCACCTGCGTGTTCGGATCCTTCGACCGCTGCGCGGAAAGCAGCGCGACCCCCATAAAGTACTCGTCCCAGGAGATATAGTCCTCACGCTTGAACATGGCTTACCTCTGTTCGATCTTGCCGATGCGGCGCATGTGCCGCTCATCCCCGGAAAACGGCGTGGCAAGGAAGGTGTCCACGATCATCTCCGCCAGGCCGGGGCCCACCACGCGGGCGCCGAGCGTCAGCACGTTCGCGTCGTTGTGCTCTCTGGTGAGCTTTGCGGAGTAGACGTCCCCGCACAGCGCGGCACGGATGCCGGGCTCCTTGTTGGCGGCCATGCACATGCCGATGCCGGTCCCGCACACCAGAATGCCGCAGGCGCACTCGCCGGCCGCGACCGCCTTTGCCAGCGGATGCGCGATGTCCGGATAATCACAGGACGCCGGGCTGTCACAGCCGAAATCCACAACTTCATAGCCTTCCTTTTTCAGGTGTTCCGCCAGCATCTGCTTTAACTCAAAGCCGCCGTGGTCACTTCCGATCGCGATCTTTCCCATTATTCTTCCTCACTGTTGTATATTTTTTCATATGCGACTTTCACCAGAAAGTCGATATATTCGTAGCAGGCGCCGTAGTTGGCGAGCGTGCCTCCATACGGCTCTTCCACCTCGCCCTCCTGGCCCGTGAACTCGCCCAGCACGCACACCTCCGCGTGCGGTCCCAGCCGCTCGGCCGCCTTTTTCTTTTCCAGCGCCGTCATGGTGAGCACCAGCGTGCCCTCCGTCACGTCCTCCGGCAAAAGCTCCTCCGTGCCGGTCTTGGCGGGGACCAGCCCGTCGCCCTTTAAGATGGCGGTCGCCTTGGGGTTGATCGGCTCCGGAAAGAGCACCACCAGCCCGCGGGAACAGATCTGCAGCGGGCGGTTTTTGCAGATGCTCTTCATCACCGCTTCCGCCATGATGCTGCAGCAGGTATTGTCCGTGTCCACAAAGATCAGTTTCTGGTATTCCTTCATCACACCGTCACCACGCGGTAGCCGGCCGCCTTTAGCAGGCGGTTCTGGATCGCGTCCTCCAGCCGGCCGCCGTCAAACTGCTCCGAAAAGATCACCTGGGCGCCCTCGTCGTCAAACTCCCGCAGACAGCGGTACAGGTTCCGGGCGATCTCCTCATCCGACGCAGAACTTCCTACACATTTTAGTATATCTGTGTTATAATATGCGGCGTGTTCCGACGTGCAGAGCACGGCGGACCGCAGCCCCTGTTTCTTTGCGGTGCACAGTTCCTCTGTGATCCGATGCCGCACCGCTTCAGGACTTCCCCGAAAGATCGTCATCTCCGCCTTCGGCGCGTAGTGCCGGTACTTCATGCCCGGCGCCCGCGGTACAAGGTCCTTTGCCGGCGGCCCCTCTATGGCAGGGTCCGTCGCAACGCCCGAAGCGACCCGTTCCAGATCCGCCCGGGTGATGAACCCCGGCCGTAAGATGGTCGGCTCCGCACCCGTAAGATCGATGATCGTCGATTCCAGGCCGATCTGCACCGGCCCGCCGTCGATGATCATATCGACCTTTCCGTCCAGATCCTCTATCACAAAGCGCGCCTCCGTGGGGCTCGGATGCCCCGAAAGGTTGGCGCTCGGCGCGCTCACCGGCACGCCGGCCAGCCGGATCAGCCGGTTGGCGACGGGATGCGAGGGCATCCGCACCGCCACGGTATCCAGGCCGCCGGTCGTCTCCCGCGGGATGACCGCCGCCTTCTTTAACACCAGCGTCATGGGACCCGGCCAGAAAGCGTCCATCAGCCGCTCGGCCGTCTCCCCCACGTCTTCTGCCACGCGATAGACGTCCGTGCGGTCCGCAATGTGCACGATCAGCGGATTGTCCGAGGGGCGTCCCTTCGCCGCGTAGGTCTTTTTCGCCGCTTCGGGCAGCAGCGCGTTGGCGCCGAGCCCGTATACGGTCTCCGTGGGAAAGGCCACCAGGCCTCCCTCCCGCAGGATCCGCGCCGCCTCCGCAAGGGCTGCGTCGGCAGCGTCCGTTCCATCGATTTTTATGATTCGCGTCTTCATTGGTCTATCAGTATATCATCCGCCCCTGCCGGATTCAACCGGACAGCGGCCGGTCTTTGCAAGGAGTCTGTTATGTTTCTTTCCTCTCGTCTGCGGGAATTCCGCATGGGTACGGGCGCGACGCAGGGCATGGTCGCCTCGCACCTAAGCATCTCCCGGGAAGCCTATTCCCAGTACGAAAACGGCAAGCGCAAGCCCTCGCTGGACTCGCTCTGCGCCATCTGCCGGGCCCTCTCCGTCAGCGCGGACTTTCTGCTGGGGCAGGCCCCCGTCAGCCTCTCGTTTTCCACCATGTCGCCGCAGGAGCGCTACATCATCACCCACCTGCACCGGCTGGACCGCGACGGTCTGGATCTGATGATGCTGATCCTCCAGACCCTGCTGGAGCAGGATCTCACTTGACGCGGCGGTAGGCCTGCGCGTAGTACTCGCTGTCCGGGAAACGGTTGACGATCTCCTGGAAGTATTCGGCCGCGCTGCGGTCGTTGCCCTGCGCCTCGTAGGCCATGGCCATGTAGTAGAGCGCCTTTACGTAGTCCGGGTTCTTGTCCAGGCAGCGCTGGCAGATCTTGCGGCACTGCGCGTATTTATAGGTGTTGAAGGCGGTGACGCCCTCCTCCATGATCTTGTCCAGCAGCTCGTCGCTGTTT
>CACZPX010000010.1 GCA_902783095.1 uncultured Lachnospiraceae bacterium | reverse complement strand
CTCCGGCAGCCGCATGATGTAATTGTGGATGCGGGCGGCCTTCGCGGCTGCCACCACCTCGTCCATCGTGGCGTCTTCCTTGCCGTAGGCGATGTTTTCAAAAATGGTGCCGGAAAAGAGCCAGGTGTCCTGCAGCACCATCGCGTAGGCGCGCCGCAGCGAGGACAGCGTGACGGCGCGGTTTTCCAGCCCGTCTATGCGGATCTCGCCGGCGTCCGGGTCGTAAAAGCGCATCAGCGGGTTGATGATGGTGGTCTTGCCGGCGCCGGTATGCCCCACGATGGCCACGGTCTGGCCGGGCTTTGCGTGCAGGCTCAGGTCGTGCAGCACGGTCTTATCCGGCGTGTAGCCGAAGCGCACGTGTGAGAGTATTACGTCGCCGCGGACCTGGTCCAGAACGGCGGCGTCTTTTGCGTCGGCCGGCTCCTCCGCCTGGTCCAGCATGGCAAACACGCGCTCGGCCGCGGCCAGAGCGGAGTAGATCTCGTTGATGATGTTGGCGATCTCGTTGATGGGGCCGGAGAATTTGCGGGAATACAGCACAAAGGAGGAGATCTGCTCCATCCCGGCCAGCCCGTTTAGGTAGAAGACCGCGCCCACCAGACCGATCAGGGACAGGCCCAGGTTGTTGAAAAAGCCGATGGACGGGCCCATGGCGATGCCGATGGAGTCCGCGTCGCAGTAGGCGTCCGCCGCGGCCTGGTTGATCTTTGAAAAATCTTCGCACACGCCGTCCTCGTGCGCGTAGGCCAGAATGGTCTTCTGGCCGGCAAACATCTCCTCCACAAACCCATTCATCCGCCCGTAGGAGGCGCTGCGCTTCGCATACAGCGGCCGCGCCTTTTTGCCGATGCGCCGCGTAAAGGCGATCGCCATAGGCGTGGTGATCAGCAGGCAGCCGGCCAGCGGCAGCGAGATGACGCACATCATGATAAACGAGCCCGTGACGGTGATGAAGCTGGTGATGATCTGGATGATATCCGTGGAGAGGCTGGTGCTCACCACGTCCACGTCGTAGGAGACGCGGCTGATGATGTCGCCCGCCTGCTGGCGGTCGAAGGCGCGCACCGGCAGCTTCATCAGCTTGTTGAAGATGTCGCGGCGCATTTTCTGCGCGGCCCGCCTGGAGATGCGCATCATGCAGATGTTCACCAAAAATGAAAGCAGATTGCTGCTGATATAGGCGGCCAGCATCAGCAGGGCATAGTGCAGGACCGTGTCAAAGTCCACCGCGCCTTCGCCCGCGGCCGCGCCGATGGCCTTGCCCGCAAAGCGCGGACCCAGCAGATTCCCCACGTTGCTCGCAAAGGCGCACAAAACCAGCACCAGAATGGCGATGCGGTAGCCGCCCAGATACTTTAAAATGCGGCGCAGCGTTCCCTTTGCGTCCTTCGGTTTTTCCTTTTTTCCGCCTCTGTCTCCGCGTCCCGGCATCCGCTCACCCCCTCACGCGAGAGACCCCATCTGGGTCTCGTAGATGTCCCGGTAGGCGGGGCAGGTCTTTAGCAGGTGCGCATGGCTGCCGTAGCCGATGCAGCGGCCGTTGTCCATCACCAGGATGTTGGTCATGTTCTGGATGGAACTCACGCGCTGCGCCACCATGATGACGGTCGCGCCTTTGTGGTGCTCGGCGATGGCGCGGCGCATGGCGGCGTCCGTGCGGTAGTCCAGGGCGGAACTGGAATCGTCCAGGATCAAAATCTCCGGATCCCCGGCCAGGGCGCGGGCCACCAGCAGGCGCTGTTTTTGCCCGCCGGACAGATTGGCGCCGCCGATGCTGGCCTCGTAGTCCAGGCCGTGCGGCAGGGAGCGCAGGTAGTCGCCTGCGGCAGCGTCGTCCACGGCGCGCATCAGCGCCTCGTCGGAAAGGCCGCGGCCAAAGTCGATATTGGCCCGCAGCGAATTAAAAAAGATCATGTCGTTCTGAAAGACCACGCCGAATTTTTTGTGCAGCGCGTCCTTTTCGTAGGTGCGCACGTCGCGGCCGTCCACAAAGATGCGGCCCGCGTCCGCGTCGTAAAAGCGCAGCAGCAGGCTCAGGATAGTGGATTTGCCGCAGCCCGTGGGCCCGATGATGCCCAGCGATTCGCCGCGGTCGATGGCAAAGCTGATGTCGGAGAGGCACTCCTCGCGCGCGGCGCCCGCAAAGGCGGCGCTTGGATCGCCGGCGGACGTGCCGCCGGAAGAGGAAGCGGCGGAGGCAGGTCCTCTGCCGTAACTGAAATGAACGTGGTCAAAGCGGATAAAGGCGCCGTCCGCAAAACGATCGGCGTCTTTGCGCGAAGGCCTGGCGACGACAGCGCTTGCGTCGGCCTCTTCCTTTGTCAGAACGGCGGGGCCGTCTTCTTCCGCCAGCACCTGCGCGATGCGGTTGGCCGAGGCCGTGGACTTGGACAGCATCATAAAGATGCGGTTGATGCCCATCACGCCCTGCAGGATCATGTTGAAATAGGTGAGGAAGGCCAGGATCACGCCCGGCTGGATCAGGCCGTCGTTTACGCGCCCGGCGCCTACGATCACCACCAGCCCCAGGCCGGTGTTTAGGAGCAGCTGCATGAACGGCCCCGGCAGCGCCATCACGGTGCTCGCCTTGATATCGCTCGCGGCCATGTCGTTGTTGGCCGCGGCAAAGCGGTCCATTTCGTACTGCGTTTTGGAGAGGGCCTTTACCACGCGGATGCCGGTGATGTTTTCCCGCATGATGCGCACCACGCCGTCCAGCTTTTCCTGGACCCTGCGGTACAGGGGGATGCCCAGGCGGGAGACGCCCACGGAGATCAGGATCATGAACGGCACCATGGCCACCAGAATCACGGCCAGGCCCGCGTCCATGGTAAGCGACACCGCGATGCCGCCCAGCAGCAGGATGGGCGCGCGCATCATCAGCGTCTGGAACGACTGGCAGAAGGCCTGCACGTTGTAGCTGTCGCTGGTCATGCGGCTGATCAGGCTGGGCTGGCCGTAGGCGTCGAACTGCTCGCCGGTCAGGTTGGCCGTCTTTGCAAACAGCGCCTGGCGCACGTCGTAGGAGATAAAGTGCGCGTTGCTGACTGCGCGGCGGTTGGCCGTCACGTTTAAAAACCGTGTGGCGGCCGCCACGGCGATCATCAGCAGGCCCCAGAACAGGACCGGGCCGAAACGGCCGCGCGGCACCACGTCGTCCAGCAGATGCTCCAGAATG
>CACZPX010000009.1 GCA_902783095.1 uncultured Lachnospiraceae bacterium | reverse complement strand
TAGCTGGAGCAGCTCATAAAGTCCATGGTGACCGGCACCGTCAGGTGCTTGGCGAGCTCGCACATGAACATCACGCTGCCCTTTAAGATCCCCACCAGATGGATCTTCTTCCCCGCATAGTCGCGGTTGATCTGCGCCGCCACCTCCGCGATGCGCGCTTCCACGGTCTCCTGGTCGATCAGTACCCGGATTTTTTCACTCATCGGTCTCGCTCCTTTTTGTCCCGGGGCGGAAGGTGACCGCGACAACGCGCGCCGTCTCCGCCGATATTTTGTAAGTCTCACTGATACGCCCGCCGGCGACCCACACGATGGCGTCGCCGTCCGCAAGGACCGGCAGCCGCGCCCGCAGCGCTTTGGGGATCTTCTCGTCTATCATAAACCGCGCGAGCGTTTTTTTCCTTCCCCCCGCGATCGCGATGGTATCCCCCTGCCGTCTGGCCCGCCACGTGAGAGTATCTTTTATCTTATCATAGTCGAACCATTTCGTATACGGATTTCTTGGCGGCAACACGCCTTCCGGCCGGTCAAAAAACCGGAATTCCGCCGAAAAAACCGGTTCGCCCGCCTCCTCGGCCGTGCCGATGCGCAGACGGTCGTATCCGCGCCGCACGGAAAGCCCCCAGGGCAGGTCCACCGCCGCCCCCACCCGCTTTCCGGGCAGGGCCGCCGCGGCCTCCAGCTGCACGGCGGTGACGTCCCGCGCGTGGCCGGCCAGCCGCACCACGCACAGCTGCAGCACGCGTTTTTTGACGGGCGGCGCCAGCGCCGCAAAGTCCGCCAGCGGCAGCGTCGCCGCGGTCTCCGCAAAGTCCGCGTGCACCGCGAGCCAGTCCTGTGCCAGCGTGCGGATCAGGTCCGCCGCCTCGGCAGCCTGTCTGGCCAGGGCGTTCAAATGCGCCCGCGCACCCGCGTTTACCGCCTGCTCCGCCAGGGGCAGCAGGTCGTTTCGGATGCGGTTCCTGGTATAGTCCCCGGTCAGGTTGGTCTCGTCCGTGCACCAGCGCTCCCCGCGCGCCGCAAGTTCCGCCTCGATCTGGGCCCGCGTCACGTGCAGCAGCGGCCGGATCACGTTCCCGTTTATCTGCGGAATGCCCGCCAGACCTGCCAGGCCCGTGCCGCGCAGAATATTGTAGAGGACCGTCTCCGCGTTGTCGTCCGCATGGTGCGCCGTGGCGATCTTTCCGCCCGCGGCCGCCTCCTGCAAAAGGGCGTAGCGCAGCCTGCGCCCGGTCTCCTCTTCCGAGAATCCCCAGGACTTCGCCTGCGCCCGCACGTCGGCGTGGTATACGGTGAGCGGCACCGAAAGGCGCGCGCAGAGCGCCCGCACAAAGGCCTCGTCCGCATCCGCAGAAGCGCCGCGCAGTCCGTGGTGGACGTGGACGGCCGTGACCGTGAGCGCGTACCGTTTCTGCAGGTCCAACAAAAGGAAAAGCAGACACACCGAGTCTGCTCCTCCACTGAGTCCCACGGTGATCCGGTCGCCCCGCTCTATGATCCCGTAGGTCCTGATATCCTCTTCAACCTGTCTGATCATCGGTTGTATTATTCGGTCGGTTTTAAGACCGTCTCGTCCGGGTAGAACAGCCCCAGGCGCTCCCTGGCGATCTTTTCTATGAATTCCCGCGTCTTGCGGTACTCTTTTTCCTCTTCCAGTTCCGCAGCGCGCTCTTTTTCCTCGTCGATCTGCTCCTGGATGATGCGCGCGCTCTCGTCCAGATCGTCCTTTTTCTGCTGCAGGTGCGCGATGTAGATGCCGATCGCGACGACGGCGATGAGCGTGATCAGGCCGATGAGCGCGGCCTGCCTTTTTTTCGCTTTCAACTGGCGTCTTGCCTGTCCGCTGGATTCTGCTGCCATGCTTGCCTCCCTTACAGGTACCGGACCATGTCCTGCGCTTCTTCTTTTTTGGTGGTCTCCTTGATGGACAGGACCTGGGCCTTCACTTCCCGGTTGCCGAAGCTGATGCCGATCACGTCCCCTTCTTTGACCTCCTGTGAGGCCTTCGCCACCTTTTCGTTGACCGTGACCCTGCCCGCGTCGCAGGCCTCGTTGGCCACCGTCCTTCTCTTGATCAGTCTGGAAACTTTTAAAAACTTGTCTAGACGCATATCCTTCCTTTTTAAGGAAGGGAGGGCCCAGGCAAATGTGAGCGTCTCACTTTGCTGCTGCCCTCCCTGTTTCAAACAGCCTGCGCGGTTTGATTATTTCTTCTTCTTGGAGTTGATCTCGTCCTTTAACTTCTTGCCGGCTTTGAACTTGGGAGCCTTGCTGGCCTTGATCTTCATGCTCTTGCCGGTACGGGGATTGCGGCCTTCACGGGCTGCTCTTGCAACAACTTCAAACGTACCGAAACCGACCATCTGAACCTTGCCGCCCTTCTTCAGCTCAGCAGCGACAACATCAGTAAAAGAATCAACAACCTTCTTGACTTCGTTCTTGGCAACGCCGGTCTCTTTGGCGAGTGCGTCAACAAGCTGTGTCTTATTCATAATTATCCTCCTGTTATTCATCGCCAAATTGGGCGATTATCTGAGGTGACTATATCTGCTGTCCTTTCATTTGTCAAGCAAAATCGCGGTTTTCCGTCTGTTTTGGCCTTAAAAACGGCGCAAAATGGTGCTTTTCAGAGCTCGGCGATCAGTTTTTCCGCTAATTCCCGTGCTTTTTCGGGCTCCAGTTTGCCCGGTTTCCAGGCCACGATCTTCTCGCCGCCGGCGTACCGCGGGATCAGGTGGGTATGAAAATGCATCACCGTCTGGCCCGCCGCTTCGCCGGTGTTCACCACCACGTTGAAGCCGTCGCAGCCCAGGCCCTTCTTCGCGGCCCGGCCCAGGCGCGCCGCCAGCGGCAGCACCTTTTCTGCCGTCTCTTCCGGCAGCTCGGTCAGGTCCTTTGCGTGCTCCTTGGGAATAATCAGCAGGTGCCCGAAGCTTGCCGGGCCCGCGTCCGGGATCACCCGGAAATCCCCGTCCTCAAAGATCGTGGTCGTGGGGATGTCCCCGTTAGCCAGTTTGCAGAAGATGCAGTTGTCGTCTTTCATAGTCTCTCCCTTAATAATTCTGTACGGAACGGTCCAGGTTGGCAAACCGCGCAAAATTCGGCTGCCAGGCCAGGTATACGCTGCCCGTGGGGCCGTTTCTCTGTTTGGCGATCATGACCTCCATCACGTTCTTGGGCGGCTCTTCCGGCTTGTACTTGTCCTCGTTGTACAAAAACATCACCACGTCCGCGTCCTGCTCGATGGCGCCGGACTCTCGCAGGTCGGACAGCATCGGATGATGGTCTGGCCGCGTCTCCACCGCGCGCGAAAGCTGCGACAGCGCGATCACCGGGCACTCCAGCTCTCTGGCCAGGGCCTTTAAGGCGCGCGAGATGTCGGAGACCTCCTGCTGACGGTTCTCGCTGCGGCGGTTGCTGTTGCCGCTCATCAGCTGCAGGTAGTCGATGATCACCAGCTGCAGTTTGTGTTCCAGTTTGTATTTGCGGCACTTGGTGCGCAGCTCGTTCACGGTGATGCCGGGCGTATCGTCCAGAATCAGTTTGGACTGCGCGATGGCGCGGCCCGCGTCCGCGAGCTTGTCCCAGTCGTTGTCGTTTAAGGTACCGGTGCGCAGGTTGTTCGCGTCGATGCGCCCCTCCATGGAGAGCAGGCGGTTCACCAGCTGCCCCTTGCTCATTTCCAGAGAAAAGATGGCCGTGGTATAGTCGTTTCGCACCGCAGCGTTCTGCGCCAGATTCAGCACAAAGGCGGTCTTTCCCACGGACGGCCTGGCCGCGATCAGAATCAGGTCGGTCCGCTGCAGCCCGGCCAGCTTCAGGTCCAGGTCCTTGAACCCGGTGGGAATGCCGGTGATGGGGTTGCGGCTCTGCGCGGCCTCGTGGATGCGCCGCAGCGCGTCCCGCGTGATGTCCTTGATGGGCTCAAAGTCCGAGATCCGCCGCTGGTTCAGCACGTCGAAGATCTTCCGCTCCGTCTCCGCCATGATGTTGTCCAGACTGTCCTTGCCGGCGTAACACTTGTTCGCGGCGTCCTCGCACTCGCGGATCAGCCGCCGCAAAACGGCCTTTTCCCGCACGATCTCCGCGTAGTACTTGGCGTTCTGCGTGATGGGCACGTTGGCGATCATCTCGCCTAAGTAGGCCATGCTGCTGATCTCCGGCGCCACGTCCTTTTGCTGCAGCTTGTCGGAAAGGGTGAGCGTGTCGATGGGACGGCCCTCTTCCACCAGCTCGTGCATGGCGTCGTAGATCACCCCGTACTGGCGCTGGTAAAAGTCCGCACCGGTGATCAGGGTGTCCACCTCCGACATGGCCTCGTTGTCCATGAACAGCGCACCGATCACGGACTGCTCCGCCTCGATGCTCTGCGGCATCATCCGTTTTAAGGAACTCTCGTCCATCCGGTCAGCCCTCGGTCACGTTCACGTTAAGCTGCGCGGACACGTCCTTGTGCAGCTTTACTCCCACCTTGTATTCGCCCGTCTTCTTGATCGGCTCGTCCAGCAGGATCTTTTTCTTGTCCAGCTCGATGCCGTACTGCGCCTTCATGGCGTCCGCGATGTCCTTGCTGGCGATCGCGCCGAAGAGCTTGCCGTTTTCGCCCACCTTCACCTTGATCTCCACGGTCTTGTGCTCCAGCGAGGCGCCCAGGACCTGTGCGGCCTCCAGGTGCTGCGCCGCGAGCTTCGCGTCGTGCAGCTGCTGCTGTTTTAAGGTGTTCAGGTTGGCAGGCGTGGCCTCCACACCCTTCTTTTTAGGGATGATGAAGTTGCGGCCGTAGCCGTCGCTCACCTCCACGATATCGCCCTTTTTGCCCAGTGCGCGGACATCTTCATATAAAATGACCTTCATTTAAATCGCCCCCTCTTCTTCCATTTGATGAATGGTTTCCTTGACCAGCGTCATGGCCTCCTCTATGGTGCAGCCCTTTAGCTGCGCGCCGGCCGTGCTCAGATGGCCGCCGCCGCCCAGGCGCTCCATGATCAGTTGCACGTTCACCTCGTCTATGGAACGCGCGCTGATGTAGATCTTATCCTGAAACTTGGTAAAGACCATGGATGCCTTGATCCCGATGATGTTCAGCAGGTCGTTCGCCGCCTGCGCCGCCACGATGGTGGGGCTCTCCAGC
>CACZPX010000008.1 GCA_902783095.1 uncultured Lachnospiraceae bacterium | reverse complement strand
TCATTTTACAGAGACTCAGTAAGGAGGTTCCTGCCATGCCGATCAACGCCGCTTTTATGGTGCCGCATCCGCCGCTGATCATCCCTGCCGTCGGAAAGGGCGGGGAACAGGAGATCCGGCAGACAGCTGCGGCGTACCGGGAAGCTGCCCGGCAGATCGCTGCGCTGCAGCCGGAGACGATCGTCATCACCAGCCCACACAGCGTCATGTATGCCGACTATTTTCATATTTCTCCCGGACGGGGCGCAAAGGGCTCATTTGCACGGTTCGGCGCCCCGCAGGTCCGCTTTGAAGAAACCTACGACGAAGAGTTCCGCAGGGTACTGTGTGAACTGGCGCGGGAGCATGACCTTCCGGCCGGGACGCTGGGGGAGCGCGACAGGGAACTGGATCACGGGACGATGGTCCCGCTCTGGTTCATAGAGCAGGCCTGCCCGTCCTTCCGGCTGGTCCGGATCGGCCTTTCCGGCCTGCCGCTTACGGATCACTACCGTTTGGGGCAGCTGATCGGTGAAACCGCTGAGCGGACCGGCCGGCGCACAGTCCTGGTCGCGAGCGGGGACCTCTCGCATAAACTGCAGACTTACGGACCGTACGGCTATGCACCGGAGGGTCCGGCATACGATGCCAGGATCATGGACGTCTGCAGACGGGCCGCCTTTGGCGAGCTGTTCGGTTTTGACGAAGCCTTCTGCGAGCGCGCCGCGGAGTGCGGTCACCGCTCCTTTGTGATCATGGCCGGTGCGCTGGACGGTCTGCAGGTGCAGGCCTCCGTCCTTTCCCATCAGGACGTCACCGGCGTGGGATACGGCATCTGCACATTTTACCCGCAGGGACCGGATCCGGACCGCTTCTTTCTGCAGGCTTACCGGCAGAGGATCATCCGGGAACTGGAAGCAAAACGCGCAGCCTCCGACGAATACGTGAAACTTGCAAGGTCCGCCGTGGAGCACTATACGGCGGGCAGGGAGATCATTCCCGTCCCTGCGCATCTCCCCCGGGAGATGACAGACAGGAGAGCAGGAGCCTTTGTCTCCCTGCACAAAGACGGCAGGCTGCGCGGCTGCATCGGCACCATCGGGCCCACCGCCTCCTGTGTGGCGGAGGAGATCATAGGAAACGCCGTGAGCGCCTGCTCCCGCGATCCCCGGTTCGATCCTGTCAGGCCGGAAGAGCTGCCCTTCCTGGACATCAGCGTGGATGTACTGGGGGAGCCGGAGGACATCTCCTCCGAGGAGGAACTGGACCCCCGGCGTTACGGCGTGATCGTCAGTGCCGGCAGCCGGCGCGGGCTTCTGCTTCCGGATCTGGAAGGCGTGGACACCGTGCGGCAGCAGGTGGACATCGCCCGGCAGAAGGCCGGCATCCCCAAAGGGCAGCGCGTCTCGCTGCAGCGCTTTGAGGTGATCCGGCATCATTAGGACTGAAAGGAGACGATCATGGCCGTCTGCGGTGTCTGCTTCAGGCAGTGCAGAATAGAAGAGGGAGCATCCGGTTTCTGCGGCGCAAGGACCTGCAGGGACGGTATCGTGACCGCCGCCAATTACGGCAGGATCACCTCGCTGGCGCTCGATCCCATAGAAAAGAAGCCGCTTGCGCGTTTTTACCCGGGCAGCCTGATCCTGTCCGCCGGGAGCTTCGGCTGCAACCTGCGCTGTCCCTTCTGCCAGAACAGTGAGATTACCTGGGGCAGTGAAGCTTCCCGGTATGCCGCGCATGCGGAGACCGTCATGCCCAAGGAGCTTGCGGAACTTGCCGCACGCTTCCGCAGCAGGGGAAACATCGGCCTGGCCTTCACGTACAACGAGCCGCTTGTCGGCTATGAGTTTGTCCGCGATACCGCTGCCCTTGTCCATGCGCAGGGCATGAAGACCGTTCTGGTGACCAACGGGACGGCCTCGCTGTCCGTCCTGGAGGAACTCCTTCCCCATATCGACGCGATGAACGTCGATCTGAAGGGCTTTACCGACCGCTATTACCGCCATGTACTGGGCGGGGATCTCTCCATGGTCAGGGCCTTTATCGAAAGGGCGGTGCAGTGCTGCCATGTGGAACTGACCACGCTTATCGTCCCGGGCGAAAACGATACGGAAGAGGAGATGCGGCAGCTTTCCGCCTGGGTCGCCGGACTGAAGGATGGCTCCGGAAACGTGATCGGGCCCTCCGTCCCGCTGCACGTCACACGGTTCTTCCCCGCTTTTCACATGACGGACAGACAACCCACAGCGGTCCGCCTGGTCAGAAGGCTGGCTGCCGTCGCGGCGGAAAGGCTGGAACATGTGTATACCGGCAACTGCTGAACTGTTTTGCACAGGTACAGCCGAAAATTCTTTATTATTTGACCGATCGATGGTATAATATTTTGAATGATATTCAGAGGATATTTATGGCAATAACAGAATTACAGATCAATCTGAATACGGACCAGATCCGCAACGTCTGCGGGGAGCTGGACCAGAACCTAAAGAAGATCGAGCGCTCCTTTGACGTTTCGGTGATCGTGCGCAACGACGGCGTGAAAGTGATCGGCGGAGACCGCGCGGTGGACCAGGCCTCCAAGGTGATCCTGGAGCTTGCGGACGCTTCTGCCCGCGGCACGGCTCTTACCGAGCAGACGGTCAACTACACCGTGGCTTCCCGTATGGATGACCGGGAGGCCGGCCTTGCGGAGATCGACAAAGAAGTCATCTGCCACACGGTGAGCGGAAAGCCCATCAAGCCCAAGACCCTGGGCCAGAAGAAATACGTAAACGCGATCCGCGACAACATGATCTGCTTCGGACTGGGCCCCGCGGGCACGGGCAAGACGTATCTTGCCATGGCCATGGCGATCCAGGCCTTCAAGGACGGCGACGTAAGCCGCATCATCCTTACGCGGCCCGCCATAGAGGCCGGAGAAAAGCTGGGCTTTCTGCCGGGCGACCTGCAGAGCAAGATCGACCCCTATCTGCGCCCGCTGTATGACGCGCTCTACCAGATCATGGG
>CACZPX010000007.1 GCA_902783095.1 uncultured Lachnospiraceae bacterium | reverse complement strand
GAGCCGCCCTCGGACGATCAGCCGGGCGAAGAGACGTCCGCCCAGCCTTTGCCGCCGGAGACTTTGGCCGGGCAGGCTGCGGAGCAGGACGTGCGGGAGCTCTTTGCCGGCGGCGCCGTCGCGCAATACGCGGACGGGACCGGGCGGCAGATCACCTATCTGCAGATTTTGCGCGGATATCTCTACCAAACGGAGCCGGACGTGCTGCGGCAGCGGGCCATGGCCGTGATCGAGAGTGACCTGCGGGCCGCAGAACCGGGCTTTGCGTTTTCCGGCTGTATCGGCGGCGCGACGTTTTGTCTCCGCTTCCGGTCGGAGCCTTTGATGCCGTTTTCACTGTTTTCAAGGAGTTATGAATACGAATTTACGACCACCTGCAGTTATTAGATCCGGGGGCGGTTTCGGAAGTCTCTTCGGCAAGAGGTTCAGAGAATTATTCCCTATCTCATCTCTCCCATTGCAACCCCCAAAAAAACAAAAAAGGACCAAAGAAAGGCCAAAACATTTTCCTCGACCCGAAGAGACGTCCGAAACCGCTCCCGCCGTCATCACGGCGGAGGCCGCGCTTGCCCTCCCGGCGTTTTTGTTCTTCTGTTATGTCTTCCTGTCGGTTTTTCTGACGCTGCGGCAGGGGAGCATCCTCTGGTACGAGGCCGACCGGGAGGCCGCGCGGCGCGCGGAGACGTCGTTTCAGGCGGACGAAGCGGCCGGAGAGGATATTACTGTCACGCGGAACTGGGAGGCGGGGCTTTTGCCCGTGCAGCAGGCCGCCGCGGTGCGGCGGGCATGGACGGGGCGCTTCATGCCGGAGCCGGGGGAGTCCGGCCGTTACGTGATCGTCACGGATCATGCCAGCGTGTACCATCTGACGGAGGCCTGCACCTACCTGACGCTGTCCGTCCGGCAGATCTCCCGCGCGGACGTGGCGGCGGCCCGCAACCGGGACGGCAAAAAATACTATCCCTGCGAACGCTGCGGCCTGCGGGCCGGGGACGGCAGCTGCTATATCACGGAGGCCGGCAGGCGGTACCACACGGACCGGAACTGCAGCGGCCTGAAGCGCAGCTGGCGCTGGATCCTGCTTTCGGACTGCGGTCTTCCGGCCTGCAGCAGGTGCGGCGGATGAGGGCGGCGTTTGCGGTCCTCCCCACGCTGGCGGCGTTTGCCGCGTGGGACCTGGAGAAAAAGCGCCTGCCCAGGTGCTGGCTGCTGCTGTACGCGGTCTGCGGCCTTCCGGCAGCCTTCTTACGCTGCGGGATGGGCCCGCCCGTCTGGCTGGCTGATATGGTGCCGGGGCTGTTCGTCCTGTTTCTGGGACGGCTGACTGCACAGAGCATCGGCTACGGGGACGGCTGGACCGTACTGGCCTGCGGCCTCTGGGCCGGCGGCGCGGCAGCGGCCGGGACGCTGTTTCTGGGGCTGGTGCTGGCGGGCCTTTTTGGCGCCGGCCTGCTGCTTATGCGGCGGGGCAGCGGAAAGACAAAGCTGCCCTTTATCCCGTTTCTGGCGGCAGGGGAGGCGCTGCGTCTGCTGCTGCAGAGCCTGCGTGCATGAGCAGCAGCGGCCTGAAACGGAAAAAGCAGCATAAGCCGGAACGGGCGGCCTTTTGCCGTCCGCAGGAAGCGCGTGCCGGGTCGGGAAAGGAGCAACATGGATCAGAATACGGAAACCGATGCAAGTCTTACGGTGGAGGCGGCGTTTGTGGCGAGCCTGACACTGTTTACGCTGTTTTCGGTGATCCTTATGACGTTTTATCTGCGGGACGCCGCAGCGGTGGCGGCGCGGGTCTGCCAGCTTTGCATGGAACAGACTGTGACGGACGCCTGTCCGGACGATGGGGCGCCGGTCTTTACCCTGACGCGGGGGACCGTCACCGTACGGGACGGAACGGCCGCGGGCAGCTATGCCCTGGACGGGATCTGGCCTGTGGGGCTGCTGCGCGGAGAGGCCGCGGCGTCGCGTACGTTAGAGGAGCCGGGAAAAACCCTGCGGAGAGCGCGCGCCCTGCCGCAGCCGTAGCGCGGCCGCGGCACAGAGAAAGGAAGGAGCCCAGAAATGCAGATCCGAAAGACTAAGATTCCGGAGGAGACGACGGTGCGGATGGACGGTCCGGGAGGCGGGTATGAACAGCGCGTTCTGTCGGAAAACGACGTCCCCGGGCTTTGCCGCCTGCGGATGCGCAATACGGACGGGGAGCGGACCTGCTGTTACCAGACAGGCGGCCTGACTTCCCTGCGGGAAGCGGCTGCCGTCCGCAGGCCCGACGGGGCCGTGCTGCTGCAGATCTTGGAGGCGGTGGAGCGGCAGAAAGAGGAACTGACCGCCTGGCTGATCGGCGAGGACTGCCTGCTGCTGGACCCGGATCTGCTCTTTTTTGACGCGGACGGCGCCGTGCGGTTCTGCGCCTATCCGGGGGACGCGGCGCCGCTTGCCCAGCAGCTGGCGGCGCTGCTGGATTTCAAGCTGGAGGCGGAACCGGACGGAGAAAGCCGCGAAGGGTTTGCGCTTTCGCCAGACGAACGGGAAAGCCTGCTGGCGCTCTGTCTGGAAGGGGCGGAGCCGGCGCGGCTGGCGGAGGTCCTGTGCGCGGGGCAGCAGACGGAGACGCCGGCGGACGACGCCCTGCCGGACTGGGTGGAGCGGGACGCGCGGCGGGAAGCCCGCAAAAAACGGTGGCGGGAAGGGCAAAAAAGGCTCAGAAAGGCGGGCGTTTTGCTGATGCCGCTACTGGGTGCCGGCGCGGTGATCTTTCTGCTCGGAAGCGGGATCTTAAGCGGCTTTTCCCGCTGGATCCGCTACGGGATCTGTGCGGTGACGGCGCTCTTTTTTGTGATGCTGACCCTGATCCTGCGGGAGGCGGGCGGCCGGAAGCTGATGCGCCCGGAGGCCGCCTCGGAGGCGCTGCCGCCGCCGGAAGAAGAGCTGCCGGTCATCCTGATGGACGATACGCTCGCCTATGAACCGGAAAATCCGGAGGAGACGGAATTCTTTGCGCGGGGGGAGACGGTCCTGCTGGCCGACATGGGCGCCGCGGACCGGGCGCAGATCATATTGATCAGTCTTGCGCCGGAACAGCGCGGCAACCTCTATCTGAAGCAGACGCCCTGCCGGATCGGAAAGCTCGGCGGCGGGGCGCAGGTCCAGATAGAGAGCAGCTATCTGAGCCGGGACCACGCGGTGCTCGAGGGCACGGCGGACGGCTGCCGGGTGCGCGACGAGGGCTCCACCAACGGGACCTTTTTAAACGGCGACCGGCTGATGCCGCATCAGTGGTATCCGCTGCAGGAGGGGGACGAGCTTCGCTTTGCGGACGCGGCTTACCGCTACCGCCGCGGCGGCGCGGATACGGCCTGCGGTGCTTAAAGAGGCGTGACCGGCTCCGGCGATCCACAGCCTTGCGTTAGGAGCAAAAGACGGCGCCGGATTGGACAGGGGCGCAGATTGTGCTATAGTACTTAAGAAAGCCCGCGGCCGCGCGGCCCGGGAAAAAGGTGCAGCCGCACGTTTTAAGGGGGCATCATGAGAGAAGTACACAGCATTTTCAACCACACCCTTGCGCCCATCACGCCGGGGCCGTCCAGTTCCAATACCTGCGGGCCCGCCCGCATCGCGCTGTTTGCCAACCGCATCTTTGGCGGGATCCCCCAAAAGGCGGTGATCGAATACAGCAGCACGGGGTCGTTTCCAACCACGCTCTTTGGCATGAAGAGCGATTATTCCTTTGTAAACGGCCTGCTGGGCAAAGATCAGAACGCGCCGGACTACAAACAGTGCTACGCGTGCGCCAAAGAAGCCGGCCTGGAGGTGAGCTTTCGCGCGGTGGACGACCTGACGATCGGCGGCTACGAGGCGGCTAGGCTGCGCCTGAGCGGCGGCGGCCGGAACATGGTCATCGTGGGCGAGTCCCTGGGCGGCGGCTCGTTTCTGATGCACAGCATCGACGGGATCCCCATCGAGTCCCACGGCGCCTATTACGAGGTCTTTGTGCTTTTGGATACGGATGCGGCGCCCGTGCGGGCCGCGGTGGAAGCGGCCGCGGAAAGCCTGCTGCCGCAGGGCAGTCAGACGGTCTGGACCGCGGACGGGGGCAGGGCCATCCTGCAGATCAAGCTCGCCGCGGCGCCGGAACCGGCGCTGGAAAAAACGCTCGCGGCACAGGACCACGTCTGTTTTGTGCGGACCGTGGAACCGGTGGTGCCGGAGGTGATCGCGCCCGCGGCGGTGCCGCCCTTTGACACGGCGGCAGGCCTGATCGCCTGGTGCGAAGATAATCACGGGACGCCGGCGCAGGCAGCCGTCGCCTATGAGACGGCGGTGAGCGGCTGGACGGAAGCGCAGGTCTACGCCTATGCGCAGGAGCTTCTTGCCATCATGAAGACCGGCATCGAGGCGGGAACGCAGACCGACTTCTCCTTCCCGGGCATTCTGGATCAGAAGGGGCCGGCTGTGCAGCGCTACATGCGGGAGGGACACCTGCCGGCGCTGGGCTTTCTGGACGAGGCGATCCCGGCGGCGCTCGGCGTGATGGAATACAGCAACGCCTCCGGTAAGATCGTGTGCGTGCCCACCGGCGGATCTTCCGGCATCGTGCCGGGGCTTCTGATCCCCGCGGCGCGCAGCATGGACAAAACGGAAAAAGAACTGGCGGACGCCCTGCTCTGCGCAGGGCTGATCGGCGTGATCTTAATGATAGAGGGCAACAATTTCTCCGGCGGTATGACGGGCTGTCAGGCGGAGATCGGCTGCGGAACGGCCATGGCCGCAGCGGGGCTTGCCGCGCTGTGCGGCGGGACGGCAAAGCAGGTCTGCGACGCGGCGTGCATGGGGCTGCAGACCACCTACGGCCTGGTCTGCGATCCGGTGTGCGGCTTTGTGCAGGTGCCCTGCCTGGCCCGGAATATGACGGCGGTCTCGTCTGCGGCGACCTGTGCCAAAGCGGTGCTGGCGGGCTTTGACGTGCTGGTCCCGCTGGACGAGATGATCGGACCCTTTATAGAGGGCGGCCGGACCATCATGACCACCCTGGGCATCGGAAAGAGCGGCTGCTGCACGACGCCCACCGCCAGACGCCTGAAGGAGGCCCGCGCTGCCGGTGAGCAGCAGGGCTGAAAAGCAGCGGGCCGCGTGCCGGTACGGCGTCCGGCCGGACACCAAAAAACTTCCTGCAGATAGCGACAAACCATTTGAAATATGGTAAAATATCCTCCTATAGATTCGTAAATTGCGGACAAGGGACGGAACACGGGAACGGAACATAAAAACTGGAAAAGCAGAATCGTGCAGATCGGTTCCATGGCGGTGCTGATGGGGGTGACCTTCTTCTTCCTGCTGAAGGACCAGGATCTGCGTGACGTGTGGACGGTCGTACGCGATGCGAACGGCGTCTGGGTATGGGCTGCGATCATTTCGATGGCGGTCTATATCTTTTGCGGCGGTTATGCCATCCGGGTCCTGATGAAGGGGCGCGGCAGCATCGTCACCATTCCCCAGTGCTTTGAGTATTCGTTCCTGGAGATCTTTTTCTCCGCCATCACGCCGTCCAGCACGGGCGGGCAGCCCATGCAGCTGCGCGCCATGGCCAAGGACGGACATCCGGGCACGGACGCGACCGGCGCGCTCATCGCCATCACGCTGCTGTACAAGCTGTCCTTTCTGTGGCTGTGCGGACTGTTCTTCCTGGCGGAGTTCCGTTACGTGGCCGCCACGATGAAGTCCATCCGGCTGCTGGCCTTTGTGGGTCTGCTTTTAAACGTGGCGCTGATCACGTTTCTGATCATCGTGCTCTTTTCCAGACGGCTCACCAACGCGCTGCTGCGGCTGGCGGTCCGGATCCTGGGCAAGCTGCACTTTGTGAAGAACGTGCCGGAGATGATGGACCGCATGCATGAGAAGCTGGACGAATATCACGGCTGCGCGCAGTTTTTCCGCCGCAACCCGAAGCAGATCCTGCGGACCTTCGGCGTTCTGACGGTACAGCGCCTGGCCATTCTGGTCATTCCGTACTGCATCTACAAGAGTTTCGGGATGAGCGGGCAGAGCCTGTTCCACGTGCTGGCGACGCAGCTGATCGTCAATCTCTGCTGCGACATGCTGCCGATCCCCGGCGCGGTGGGCATCAGCGAGGCCATTTTCCTGTCCCTGTTCGGCCCGATCTTTTCGGAGCGGAATCTGTATCCCGCGGTGCTTTTATCCCGCGGCATCAGTTTTTATTTTCTGCTGGCGGTCTCCGGCGTGGCCATCGTGGTCTTCAAGGTGGTCAAGGGAGTCCGCAGAAACCGTATGCTCCGCGGGTAGCGGCGCATAAAACGCAAGCGCGGCCACCGGCGGCGCATCAAAAAGGAGGAGTACTGTGGTAGGGTATTACAACTACTCGGTCTATCTGACCTACGGCGGGCTGGCCTCCGCCATCATCGGCATCACGCGCGCCATGGAGCGCGACATCAAGGGGGCGCTGATCTGCCTGCTCGTGTGCGGGCTGTGCGACCTGTTCGACGGCACCATCGCGAGCCACTGCAAGCGCACGGAAGACGAGAAGAGCTTTGGCATGCACATCGATTCCCTGTGCGACATGGTGAGTTTCGGCGTGTTCCCGGCCCTGATCGCCTGGGGCCTGGGCATCCGCAGCTGGTACGGCGTCGCAGCCATGATCTTCTTTGTGCTGGCGGCGGTCATCCGCCTGGCCTTCTTTGACGTGCAGGAGATCAACATTTTAAAGAGCGGCGCGCCGCGGCGCGACCACTTTCTGGGGCTGCCGGTCACCAATGTTTCGCTGATCATTCCCGGACTGTTCGCGATCGACGCGATGATCCCGGGTTCCCGCAGCGCCTGGTATCCGCTGGTGCTGTTTTTGCTGGGACTGGCCTTCATCATCAAGTTCAAGATGAAAAAGGCCTACGGAAAACATCTGATCTGGGTGGCGGCCATCGGCGTGACCATCTGGGTCCTGGTCTTTGTGTTTGGAGATAAGATCGAATGCTTACCGCTCTCTATGGGACAGTAACAGGACGGCGCATCCTGCGGCTGCTCACGGCGCCGTGGATCTCCAGGGCGACGGGACGGTTTATGGATTCGCGGCTTTCCCGCTGCATCATTACGCGCTTTGTCAAAAAGAACGGGATCGACGTATCGGACGCGGCACAGAAGAGCTGGCCCACGTTCAACGCGTTTTTTACCCGGACGCTAAAGGACGGCGCGCGGCCTGTCGACAGTGATCCCGCGGCGCTCGTCTCGCCTGCCGACGGCTGGCTGAAGGCCTGGCCCATCCGGAAAGGGTCGGTGATCACGGTCAAAGACGTGCCGTACACCGTGGCGGAGCTGCTGCGCAGCGAGGGCCTTGCGGCGCACTTTGACGGCGGCACCTGCCTGGTGTTCCGGCTCACGCCCAGGGATTATCACCGCTACGTCTATCCGGACAGCGGTGTGCAGCTGTTCAACCGCCGCATCGACGGGGTGCTGCACACGGTACAGCCGGTCGCGACGGAGCACACGGACGTCTTTGTGCAGAACAGCCGCGAGTACAGCCTGCTGTCCGCGGATCATCTCGGCTTTGCCGTGATGATGGAAGTAGGCGCGCTCCTGGTGGGGAAGATCCGCAACAGTCACCCCGGCATGCACCGGTTTGCCCGCGGCGAGGAGAAGGGTTACTTTGCCTTTGGCGGCTCCACCGTCGTACTGCTGCTGGAGCCGGGACGGATCGCGCTGCCGGCACACATAAAAAAAGCCTCTGCGCAGGGCGAAGAGGTGAAGGTGCGTCAGGGTGAAGCCGTGGCAAAGATCATTCGTCCGGACCGGGCGGCGCGGAGCCGGTCGCCTCGGCAATGATCTGGTCGATGTAATTTAGGACGTCGTCCCGCGGGATATCCAGCGCAGTGGAAAACTCATCATAGAGCAGCCGCTGGGCTTCCTTGAAAAAGTGATCGTCGGAGATGTGCAGCTTTTTGCCGATGGCGCGCTGCGACTCCTGATGGAAATACAGGGCTTTGATCAGCTGGATCAGCTGGATGCGGTCGCCGCTTGCCAGGATCTCCTTATAGCGGACCTTGCGTTCCGCCTCGTCCTCGATCCACATGGCGCCCTGCTCGGGCAGGGACTGGATCATGGCGCGGATCTCGTCCGAGGAGAGCGCGCGGTGCATCCGTGCGGTGAGCTTTTCATTGTCCACGGGAACAAAGACCGTCGCGGACTTGTTAAAGACCGGTTTCAGCACATAGTAAGTGACCTCCCGATCCCGGAAGGGTTTTGTGGTGATGTCCGAGACGCGGCAGACGCCCTCGGTACCGTATACCACAACGTCATTCACTTTGTATGTGAGATCTTTATTCATATTGTTATAATATCACGGAATATTACAAAATGTAAGGGCCGAATGGCTTAAAAATCTATAAACATTGGCGAAAAAACGGATTTTTGACCGCAAAAGCAAAGTGTGATAGGATAGGAACGGCCGCAAAACGGACGGTCAGCAGGCACCAGGGAGGACCGGCGTGGAAGAAAAGAAAACGACAAAGCAGGAATTAAAAAAGCAGGCGATGCTGAACGGGCCGGTCAAAAAGACCATCATCCGGATGGCGATCCCCACCATCGTATCCTTCCTGATCAGCAGTATCTACAGCCTGGCCGACACCTATTTTGTAAGCGGCATCGGCACCAACGCCACCGCGGCGGTGAGCGTAAACGCGTCGCTGGACCAGATCATCTTTATGATGGGCTCCATGCTGGCGGTGGGCGGCAACAGCTATATCGCCAGACTGCTTGGCGCAAAGGACGAGAAAAAAGCCAACCAGGTGCTGTCCACGTCCTTCTTTACCGCCATCTTTTTGGGGACCGCCATGATGATCTTTGGCATCCTCTTCATGCACCCGCTGGTGCGCCTGCTCGGCGCCACGCCCACCTGTGAGCAGTATTCCATCGAATACGCCACCTACGTGCTGCTGGTGGCGCCCATCATGGCCTCCAGTTTTGTGCTGAACCAGTGCCTGCGCGCAGAGGGTTCCGCCATGTTTTCCATGTTCGGCATGGGTTTCGGCGGCGTTTTAAACTGCATTCTGGACCCGATCTTTATCAACGGGATGGGGCTCGGCGTGGCAGGCGCCTCCATGGCGACCGCCATCTCCAAATTCATCAGCTTCTGCATCCTGCTCTATCCCTACCTGCGCAGGCATACCATCCTGCATATCTCCTTTAAGTTTATCCGCTATTCCAAAGACATCGTGGGCGAGGTGGTCTCGGTCGGTTCGTCGTCGCTGCTGCGCAGCGGCCTGGCCGTGGTGTCCGCCATCATCCTGAACAACCTGGCGGGGCTCTACTCCGACGCGCTGCTGGCGGGCATCGGGGTGACCAACAAGATCATGATGTTCCCGTTCTCCATCATCCTGGGCTTCGGGTCCGGCTTCCAGCCGGTCACGGGGTATAACTGGGGCGCGAAACAGTTTGACCGCGTACATGAGACCTTCCGCTTCTCCTCGCAGGTGGCCGTCATCGGCTCGCTGGCCATGGGGGCGTTCTGCGCCATCTTTGCCAACCAGATCATTTCCTGGTTTACGGAGGCGGACGCGGAGATGATGTGGATGGGCGCGCTGTGCATCAGGCTGCAGAGCTTTGTGCTGCCGGTCCATGCCTGGGTGGCGGTGGTGAACATGTTCTGCGCCGGCATCGGCTTTGCGGGCGGCGCCATCATTCTGGCGACGGCCAGGCAGGGGACCTGCTTTATCCCGTTCGTGTTCCTGCTGAACGCGCTGTTTGGGGAGTACGGCATCCTGTCCATCCAGGCGGTGGCGGATCTGCTGACCATCGTGCTGGCGCTCCTGGTGCTGCGCAGGGCCATGCGCCGCGTAAAGGCGGCCGAGCAGGCGGCAAGGCCGGCGGCGGATATCTGAAGGTGGCACGGCAAAGCCGTGACGGATGAGGTGTTATATGAAAGAAACCAAGGCCCAACTTAAGACCCGCATCGACGCGGTGCTCGCCCGTCTGGACGAACAGTACGGCACAGAAGTGCGCACCTACCTGACGCACATGGACGCCTGGCAGCTGCTGGTGGCGGTGATCTTAAGCGCCCAGTGCACGGACGCGCGCGTGAACATGGTCACGCCGGACCTGTTCGCCGCCTATCCCACGCCCAAGGCGCTGGGGCAGGCGGAACCAAAAGACGTGGAGCGGCTGATCCACTCGGTGGGCTTTTACCACAATAAGGCGAAGAACATCATCGCGTGCAGCCGCGTGATCGACGAGCAGTACGGCGGCGTGGTGCCGCAGAGCATCGAAGAGCTGACGGCGCTGCCGGGCGTGGGCCGCAAGACCGCCAACGTGATCCGCGGGAACGTCTACGACGACCCCAGCATCGTGGTGGATACGCACGTAAAGAGGATCTCCAACAAACTGGGCTTTACGAAGTCGGACGACCCCGTAAAGATCGAATTCGATCTGATGAAGATCCTGCCCAAGGATCACTGGATCATATACAACCTGCACATCATCACCCTGGGGCGGACCGTCTGCACGGCCAGAAAACCGGACTGTGCCAACTGTTTTTTGCGGGACCTGTGTCCCGCCGCGGAGCAGCCGGTCTGACAGGGTAACAAGCGCTCCGGATCTGCGGGGCAAGACGGGCAGCCGTCAAAACAAACATACGGAGGAAGCAAGATGTATAACAGAAAAAAACAGAGGATCATCATCATTGTGATCGCGGTCCTGCTGATCGTGGCCATGGTGCTGCCGCTGGTGACGAGCCTGCTGTCGTGAAGCTGGTCTGCATGAGCGGCACGGCGGGAGATGCCGCCGCTGCTGCGATGATCGCCCGGGAACCGGAACGGTTTGCGGCGCGGTTTCCGGCACGGTTTCTGCGGCGCGTCCGAAAACCGGCGGTGCCGCGGCTGCCTGCGTGCGCGGAGTGCCCCGTGCCCATTGGGGAAGGCGGGCTCTGGGCGGCCCTGTGGCGGCTGGGCGAGCAGGCGAAGACCGGCTTAGCCGTGGGTGCGGCAGCCGTTCCCATTCTGCAGGAGACGGTGGAGCTCTGCGAGGCGGCGGGGGAAGACCCCTACCGTCTGCCGTCTGCGGGGGCGGTCTTTCTGATGGAGCCGTCCGATGCGGCGTCGATGGAGGACGCCGGCCTGCGGCGGCTGATAGAGCGCCGGGAAAGGATGGATGCAGGCAGTGCCGAAGAACCTGCGGCCGGCGTGGCGGGACCTGCGTTTGCCGTGATCGGTCATACTGCGGAACATGCGGCGCGGACCGTGCGCATCGGCGAACGGATCCGCTACCTGGACAGAGGATAGAACAATGAATATCGTACTGCTGGAGCCGGAGATCCCGGCCAATACCGGCAATATCGGGCGGACCTGCGTGGCGACCGGAACGGCGCTGCACCTGATCGAACCGCTCGGTTTTTTACTGCGGGAAAAAGAGTTAAAGCGCGCGGGCATGGATTACTGGCCGCTTTTGGATCTGCTCGTCTACGCCGACTGGGCGGACTTTCTGGCAAAGAATCCGCAGGCGCGGCTGGTGATGGCCTCCGCCAAGGGGCGGATCGTCTATTCCGATTTTTCCTACCGGCCGGACGACTTTCTGGTGTTTGGCAAGGAGAGCGCCGGCATCCCGGAGGAGATCCTGCTGCAGCACCCGGACACGACCGTGCGCATCCCCATGCTCTCCGACATCCGCTCGCTCAATCTGAGCAATTCTGCGGCCATCGTTCTGTACGAGGCCCTGCGCCAGACCGGCTTTGCCGGGATGCAGACGCAGGGACAGCTGCACCGGCTAAAGTGGGAGTGAGGCCGGCGCGGCAATGCGCCTGATCGCAGAGATCCGCTGACCCGCTTACGCTCCGCTCAGACTGAAGATAAACTCCGTTCCCACGCCCTCGGTGCTGATCACGTCGATGTTCTCGCCGTGGGCGGAGATCACTTCTTTTACGATGGACAGGCCGATGCCGGAGCCGCGTTTGTCCTGGCCGCGGGACTCGTCCGCCTTGTAGAAACGGTTCCAGATCTTTTTCAGGTTCTCCTTGGTGATGCCCACGCCCTGATCGCGGACGGAGACAAAGATCTTATCCGCGCGGCGTAAGGTCTCTATGGTGATCACCGAGCCGTCGGGGGAGAATTTGAGGGCGTTGTCGGTCAGGTTGTACAGGACCTGCGCGATCTTCCCGCGGTCGGCGTGCACACCGGCCTCCGCGTCTTCAAAGATCAGGTCAAAGGAGATGCCGTGTTCGATGCAGCGGCCCTCAAAGGCCTGGCAGGTGTCCCGGATCAGCCGGTTGATGTCAAAATCTTCATATTCCATATACATGGAAAACTTGTCCACGGAATTGAGCTGCAGTACGTTCTGTGTGAGCCCCTGCAGGCGCTCCGTCTCCTTGATGACCAGGTTCAGGTATTTTTCCCGGTTTTCCGGCGGGAT
>CACZPX010000006.1 GCA_902783095.1 uncultured Lachnospiraceae bacterium | reverse complement strand
GTGCCGCGGAGCAGTTTGGCACAGCACAGGTGGTCAACTGCAATCCCTGGCCGGTGAGCGAGGATTTCGTCCATTATCTGGATTATGCGCCGGGCGTCTATGCGCTGGTCGGCGGAAGAAACGAAGCCCGTGGACTTACCCTGCAGAACCACCATCCGGCTTTTGACGTGGATGAGACCTGTTTGCAAACAGCGGCGGCACTATACGCGGGTCTTGCCTTCGATTATCTGACCGGAAAGGAACAATAAATGGTTAATATGCCGTAACGGCTATTAATAAGAACACCTTTAAAGGAGGAAAACATGAAAAAAAGAAAAGCGCTTGCACTGGCACTCTGTGTCGCGATGCTGATGACTCTGCTCGCAGCATGCGGTTCAAGTGACACGACCACGGCTGCCCCCGACAACGGCGGCGAAGCGGCGAAGGGTGATCATCTGATCGTTGTTGACTCTGCGGACGTCTCCAACCTTGAGCCGAATGAATCTGACGAGCAGACCCATTATCAGTACACCCGTCAGATTTACGAGACACTGTTCGTCTATGACGAAAACTACAACATTCAGCCCTGGCTCTGCGAAAGCTATGAGTATGAGGATGACTGCACCATCATCATGCATATCCGCAAGGGTGTGAAGTTCCACAACGGCGACGAGCTGAAGGCCAGTGACGTATTATTTACCTTCAAGCGCATTGTGGACGAGAACCTCGGCGGCGGCCGTGTAGAGATTCCCAATATCGATATCGCCAAGTGCGAGGCCGTCGATGATTACACACTGAAGTTTGTGACAACCGTTCCTTCCGCGACGCAGATCTCCCTGCTGGAAGGTCCTGCTACCGGTATTCTTTCCGAGCGTGCCTACAAGGAAGCCAACGGCGACTTCCTGAATGGTGCGTGCTGCGGCACCGGCCCCTTCAAGTTTGTCTCCTATAAAGCTGGCGACAGCGTGGAACTGGAGGCCTTTGAAGATTACTGGCGCGAGGGCGAACCGAAGGTCAAGACTCTGACCATCCGTGCGATCCCGGATTCCGCTGCCCGAGCAACTGAGGCTCAGACCAAGGGCGCTCACATCGTTTATGACATCAATGCAACCGATATCGCTATGGTCGATTCCACTGACGGCGTATCTGTCGTACAGGATCTGGGTACCAACACCTCTTATCTGCTGTTCAATACTGCCATGGCGCCGATGGACAACCCGCTTGTCCGTGAGGCAATCTGGTATGCCGTGGATCCCGAGGCGGCTGTGAAGCTTGCCTACGGCGATTTCGGCTCGTTCGCGACTGGCTGGGTTTGCCCCGGTATCCTTGGTTATGACGAAGCTTCCTACAAGGAACACAAGGTCACCAGAGACGTGGAGAAGGCTAAGGCCCTGCTGGCTGAAGCTGGTTATCCCAACGGTCTGGAAGTGGAGATTGCCGTACAGGGCAACAACCAGCAGCGTATTGATATGTCTGTCGCCTTCCAGGCACAGCTTGCCGAGGCAGGCATCACCTGCAAACTGAACACCATGGAGAGCGCGACCTGGATTGAGTACATCTTAAGCGGGAAGCATATGATGACGATCTACGGTTTCTCCTGTGCTGATTTTGAAGCCGACCGTGCTTTAAACCAGCTGATGCCGTTCCACAGCAACTTTGAACTTTGCTCCTATGACAACGCGGACTTCCAGAAAGCTGTCAGCGAAGCTGGCGGAACGCTGGACCGTGACGCCCGCGCCAAGCTGTACGTTCAGGCCGCTGACATGCTGATGAAGGATCATGTGACCCTTCCGTTGTGGCATAAGGCACTGAATGCCGCAGTTGTAGACGGTGTGGAAGGCTTCCGGATCACCCGTTCCTATGAGCATCACTATCTGCAGTATGTCTCTGTTCCGGCAGAATAAACCGGGCCCCGGTTTTTTATAAACGGAACCTCCCTGCGGCAAAAACCGCAGGGAGGACTTTACACCGCGGTATTTCCGCGGGCAGGAATATGAGGTCTGATTATGATCAAATACATTCTGCGCAGACTGGTGTCGATGATCGTAGTGCTGCTGGTCACCATCGTTGTGATCAGTACACTGATGTACTTTGTACCGGGGGATCCCGCGCTGATCATGCTGGGCCAGAGCGCAACCAAAGAAGCGGTGGCGGAGCTCCACGAGAAGTACCACATGGACGATCCCTACCTTGTTAAAGTCGGAAAATACATCGGGAACCTGCTGCACGGCGATATGGGCATTTCCTTCAAGAGTAAGACCCCGGTTTGGGATGAACTGATGGCGAGGTTCCCGGTCACTTTGCGGATCACGATAGGCAGCACCGTGATCGGTCTGATCATCGGTGTTGTGACCGGCATCATATCCGCCGTAAAGCAGTACTCGGTTTTGGACCGCATCCTGACGGCGATCTCTCTGTTCGGCGCCTCTGCGCCGTCGTTCTGGATCGCCATGATGCTGGTGCTGCTTTTCTCGGTACAGCTGGGATGGCTCCCCGCGACCGGCAGTTATAGCTGGAAACACTGGATCCTTCCACTGTTCACACTGGGACTGCAGTGCAGCGCAGGCATCATGCGCATGACGCGCTCCAGTATGCTGGAGGTTATCCGCCAGGATTATGTCCGTACGGCACGCGCCAAGGGACAGAGCGAACCCAAGGTGATTGTCAATCATGCCCTGCGGAACGCCCTGATCCCGATCCTTACGACGACCGGCATTAAAATGTGCGGATATATCGGCGGCTCGGTCCTTGTGGAGACCGTCTTCGCACTTCCCGGAATCGGTAAATATATTTTGGACAGCGTCAGCTATCAGGACTACAACGTGGTACAGGGCGGCACCGTGCTGATCTGCATCTGCTGCGTCATTATCACGTTTGTCGTGGATATGCTGTATGCACTGGTCGATCCCCGGATCAAGGGCACGTATGGCTCTTCCCGCCGGGTCAAGAAGGTCAAAGCCAAAGCGGCAGTGGAGGGGTGATCATGAGTATATTCCGGAAAAAGAATGCAAAAAAAGGCCCGATGGCCGAAGTCTGGAGAAAGCTCAAAAAGAATAAATGGGCCATGGTCAGCCTGTTTATCATCATCTTTCTGATCCTGGTGGCGCTGTTTGCTCCGCTGCTTTGTCCGTATGATTACGCACTGCAGGATTATGAGCACGTGTTGGAAGTCCCGAGTTGGGCACATCCCTTTGGAACAGACAATTTCGGGCGTGATATCTTCAGCCGCGTCATATTCGGCAGCCGCTATACGGTGCTGATCGGCTTCGGCTGTATCACCGTTTCCGCAGTGGTCGGCATCGCGCTTGGGCTGATCGCGGGTTACTACAAAAAACTTGACGGCCTGATCATGAGGTCGATCGATATCGTCATCGGTATGCCTGCTATGACATTGCTGATGTGCCTGATCGCAGTGATGGGAATCAGCCTGCGGAACATGTGTATCGCTCTGTGCATCACACATATCCCGTCCTTCGCCCGTGTGACGCGCGCGCAGGTGCTGACCTTAAAGAATCAGGAGTTCATTGAGGCTTCTGTCGCGCTTGGAGCAAACAAAAAGAGGATCATGCTCAAGCACATTCTGCCGAATGCCCTTGCACCAAATATCATTGAGTATTCGCTGGGAGCAGGCGGCGTAGTGCTTTGGAGTGCGTCCCTGAGCTTTATCGGTATGGGCGTGCAGTCGCCTACTCCGGAGTGGGGCCTTCTGATCTCCGAGGGGCGCCAGTATCTGCGTACGGCTCCGCATATGGCGATCATTCCCGGTTTGACCATCATCCTGCTCACTTTTGTGCTGAATTACCTCGGCGACGGTCTGCGCGATGCGATGGATCCCAGACTGAATAAGTAAGGGGGCAAACGATGGAAGAAAAGAAACTGCTGGAGATCAAAAACCTCGTGATACAGTACGAGGTCAATAAAGTCATTGTTGAGGCGGTAAACGGGCTCGACCTGGAAGTCGGCGAGGGCGAGTGCGTCGGACTGGTCGGCGAGACCGGCGCGGGGAAGACCACGACGGCTCTGTCAATCATGGGCCTGATACCGGATCCGCCGGGAAGGATCGTGTCCGGGTCGATCAAGTACCAGGGAGAGGAACTGATCGGCGCAAAAGAAAAGCGTATGCGACAGATTCGCGGCCGTGAGATCTCTATGATCTTTCAAGACCCCATGACGTCCCTGAACCCCGTACTGAAAGTCGGCGATCAGATCATGGAAGTAATCCTGCTGCATGAAAAATTATCCAAGGCGGATGCCACACGCAAGGCACAGGAGATGCTGGAAATGGTGGGCATTCCCGCCAACCGTTACGAGGAGTATCCGCACCAGTTTTCCGGTGGGATGAAACAACGTGTGATGATCGCGTGCGCACTGGCGTGCAACCCGCATCTTCTGATCGCGGATGAGCCGACCACGGCGCTGGACGTGACCATTCAGGCGCAGGTTCTGGAACTTATCGCGGGATTGAAGGAGAATTTCAATACGGCGATGCTGCTGATCACACACGATCTGGGTGTGGTGGCGGAAGTCTGCGACCGGGTGGCTGTCATGTACGCGGGAAGTATCGTGGAAAGAGGAACGATCCGCGACGTGTACAAGAATACGCTGCATCCCTATACCGAAGGACTTTTCGGTTCTCTTCCGAACTTGGATGAGGACACCGACCGCCTGAAGCCGATCGCCGGCATGATGCCGGATCCGTCAGATCTGCCCAAGGGCTGCGCTTTTTCACCCCGCTGTCCCAAAGCGACGGACCGCTGCCGGGAGGAGCGTCCGCAAGCGGCGGAAGCAACGCCGGGTCACTTTGTTGCCTGTTTTCACGCCGCGGGGGAGGACTAAGTCATGGAAAACCTTGTATCGGTAAGAAACCTGAAAAAATACTTCAATACCAAAGAAGGACAGCTGCATGCGGTGGACGGCGTCAATTTTGACATCCCTACCGGTACGACGCTGGGCGTTGTCGGCGAGTCCGGCTGCGGAAAATCCACGCTTGGACGAGTGGTGCTGCACCTTCTGGAAAAGACAGACGGGCAGATATTTTTTGACGGAAAAGACATTTCCGACGTGACGCCCAAGGAGCTGCATGAGCTGAGACGGCAGATGCAGATCATCTTCCAGGACCCGTTCTCCTCAATCGATCCGCGTATGTCTGTCAGCCAGCTGATCGGCGAACCGCTTAAGATCTATAAACTGGTCAAATCCAAGGAGGAGTACAACAAGCGGGTCAAGGAGATCATGGACATCGTCGGTCTCGCCAGCCGCCTGGAGAATTCCTATCCGCATGAGCTGGACGGCGGCCGCAGACAGCGTATCGGCATCGGCCGAGCACTGATCCTGAATCCGCGGTTCATCGTCTGTGATGAGCCGGTTTCGGCGCTGGATGTGTCGATCCAGGCGCAGATCCTGAACCTGATGCAGGATCTGCAGCAGGAACGTAAGCTGACCTATATCTTTATTACGCACAACCTGAGCGTGGTCAAGCATATTTCCAACGACATCATGGTCATGTATCTGGGGACCGCGGTGGAAAAGAGCGAGAGCAAAGAGCTTTTCAAACATCAGTACCATCCGTATACCAAGGCGCTGATCTCTGCGATTCCGCGTATTGATATCGATCATAAGATGGAGCGGATCCTTTTGAAAGGCGAGCTCGCGTCTCCGATCAATCCGCCGGATGCCTGCCGGTTTGCGCCCCGCTGCAATTATGCCTGCGATGTCTGCAGACAGTCTATGCCGCCGCTGGAAGAGGTGACGCCCGGGCACTTTGTCGCCTGTCACCGGGTCCGCGAGCTGAATGACCTGTAGAGGGAGAGGACCCATGATGATCGGACCTGACAAGAGCAGGGCATGGATGGAGATCGACCTGGACGCAGTCGCATGGAACTACAGGGAGACGGTAAAGGCCGTCGGGCCGGACGCCGGAGTGATGGCGGTCGTGAAAGATGAATCCTATGGCCTTGGCGCTGTGCCTATTGCCCGAAGGCTGGCAGGGGAAGGGTGTGAACTCTTCTGTGTTGCGGATCTTCGGGAAGCACTGGAGCTTCGCGAGGCGGGGATCACCGGACGGATCCTGATGCTGCTGCCTGTCCCGATGGCGTATCTGGAGACTGCCGCCGATTACCGGATCGAGTTTTTGGTGCTCAGTGCAAAACAGGCCGAAGAGTATGACAGGGCCGCGGCGGCGCTGGGAAAGACAGCAACAGCGCACATTAAACTGGATATCGGGCTGGGACGGCTGGGAATGGTTGTCAAAGGTCATGAACAGCAGGTACTGGCAGAGATCCGCAGGATCGCCGGAATGGAGCATCTGCATGCCGTTGCGCTTTTGGGACATACCACGCAGAGCGCTTTGATAGGCGGAGATGCGCTAAACCGGGAGCAGCTGGAGCGTTTTATCAGGATCGCGGAGCAGGTGGAAGCAGAAGGCTTTCATTTTGAGCGGCACTGTCTGGGGAGTGCCCCGTTTGCGGACTATCCGGAATACGCCTGCGATTATATCCGCGTAGGAGCGTTGCTGTACGGCGGCCTGCCCGGGACGAAGTTCCCGTTCCGGCCCAGACCGGCACTCCGGATGTACGCGCGCGTGATCCAGGTCAAGACGCTTCCGGAGGGAACGCCGATCAGTTACGGGCCGATCTTCCATACGCTGCGCGAAACACGTGTGGCAACAGTCGCACTGGGCTTTTCAGACGGGCTGCGTCGCTCCATTTCCGGAGGCGGCTGTATGCTGCTGCATGGAAGACGCGCACCATATATCGGCAAGGTAACGAGTGATTTTTCCATGCTTGACGTTACGGATATTCCGAACGTAAGAGAAGGCGATATCGCAACGGTTTTCGGAACGGACGGAGATCTGAGCCAGACCATAGAGGACTATGCGGCGCTGTATCCCGCATCGGTGGCGGAAACGTCAGCCTCTTTTACCGGCAGAGTTCCGCGGTTTTATGTATCGGAGGGAAAAACGTTTTCCTGAACGTCCCAACGACAGTAATTTCAACTGAGGCAGGAAGAGAGCCGGCCTCGAAGCGCAACTAAGATTTAAGGAGAATGACGGACAATGAATTATATCAACAGTATCACGGAAGCGATCGGGCATACGCCGCTCCTGAAACTGAACCGGGTCGGCAAAGACGCAGGAGCCAACGTTTTTGTCAAATTGGAACATCTTAATCCGAGCGGAAGCTATAAAGACCGCATGGCGCTCTCTATGGTGGAAGCCGCGGAACGAGGCGATACTTGGAACGGAAGAAAGTATGAAAAAGGTGGATGCATTTTCGAAGCATCCGCCGGCAACACCGCACCTGCAGTCTCCATGGTCTGTGCGGCAAAAGGAATTCCTGCAAAAATCTTCCTGTATCGTTATCAGGTAGAAGGAGAAAAGACGGCACGGTTTAAGATTACCGAGGCCTTTGGACCGGAAGTTTGCATCTCCAGCGATCCTTCGGTTTATCTGACACCGGAACAGATCGAGTATTTCAAGAAAAAGGATCCTTCTCTCATGGATGTGCTCTCTGCAAAGATGGATTGTCAGCGGCTGGAAGATGACAACCCGGGAAGCGTATGGCTGGATCAGATTTATAATGTCTATAATCTGAAGGGACAGATTTCACTGGGACAGGAGATTTATGAACAGCTGGATGGACAGATCGACGCAATAGGCGCGTCTGCGTCCTCTGGAGCTTCTCTGTACGGAATGTGTCTGGGTTTGAAGGAACACGGCCTGCGTCCGGAACTGGTTTTCGGTGTTTGCCCCAAGGCCTCGGAACAGTACCTGGATTTTGATGGGGATGAGGCGGATCGTAAGGATTTCCGTATTACCAACGTTAAGAAAGAGCTTGCAGAGGCGATCGGCCTTACCAAGTGGGTAACGGAAGAGCCCGTACTGAAGCTGATGCTTGACGACGGCTATCCAGACAAATTCTTCCGTGTCTCCACAGAAGAAGCCAGAGCCATGGCAAATCGGCTGTGCAAAGAGGAAGGCATCTTCTGCGGCATGTCTTCCGGTGCGAATGTTGCAGTTGCATTAAAGATTGCTAAGCGTCTTGGACCGGGCAAAAATGTTGTGACGACCATCGTAGACCGCCGCGACCGTTATCTGTCCGAAACACCGAACGAGATATACGTTGTCTGATCATTTTACAAGCCCCCGCACGGGCCGTGTCTTCGTTACGAAGCGCGGCCCGTTTTTTCAATCTGCTGTGCGGTACAGTCAGTGTGGAGGCAGGTCCACGTTTTAGATCTTACGGATTGCCCGCCCTGGTAAATCTCAGGATGCGGTTGATTCTCCCCTCGTTTTATGTTACTTCTTAAAACGGTCGGTCCCGCAGACCGGCTCCGGGAAAGGAAGAATATGACCATTCGGCTGATGCAAACAGAGGACTATGACGCCGTATTTGCCCTGTGGAAGGCCTGTACGGGTATGGGACTCAATGATTTTGACGACACTTTTGAGGGCGTGGCGCGGTTTCTGCGCCGCAACCCGTCCACCTGTTTTGTGGCGGAAGAAGGCGGCGAGACGACAGGGGTGATCCTGACCGGGCACGACGGCAGGCGGGCGCACATCTACCACGCGGCGGTTCGGCCGGACCATCGGGGAAAAGGCATCGGGCGGGCGCTCGTTGAGACGGCGCTCGCGGCATTAAAGGCGGAGGGGATCGCCAAGGTCTCCTTTGTGGCTTTTGCGCGGAACGAAGACGGGAACGCCTTCTGGGACCATATGGATTTTACGCGCCGGGAGGATCTGGTGTACCGTGATAAGGTGCTGATCCCCATGACGCGGACGGATACGTGACAGGGAGAGGAACACGGGAATGGAAGCGCTGACGCTGGAGCTTTTTTGCGCGTCGCTGCTGCTCTGCATCATCTTTGACTGGCCGATCCTGGCTGTGCTGGGCTTCGGTCTGGTGCTGTTTTTGCTGTACGGCCGGAAAAAGGGCTTTGGCTGGCGGGCGCTGGCGGGCTTTGCGCTGCAGGGGATAAAGACCATCAAAAACATGCTCATCACCTTCATGCTGATCGGCATGCTCACGGCGTTCTGGCGCGCGGCCGGGACCATTCCGGTGATCGTAAGCTATGCGGGGCAGCTGATCCGGCCGTCGGTCTTTCTGCTGATGACCTTCCTGCTCAACGGTATGGTCTCGCTGCTGACGGGCACTTCCTTCGGGACCGCGGCCACCATGGGCGTGATCTGCGCCACCGTGGGACAGGCGCTTGGCATCAGCCCGTTCATGACGGGCGGGGCGATGCTCTCCGGCGCCTTTTTCGGGGACCGCTGCTCTCCGGTGTCCACCAGCGCGCTGCTGGTGAGCGAGGTGACAAAGACAGAGATCTACGTCAATATCCGGCATATGTTCCGCTCCGCGGCGGTGCCGTTTTTGTTTGCGTGCGCGGTCTACGCGCTGCTTGGCCTGGGGACGGGGCAGGGAGCCGCCGCGCCGGACTTAAAAGCCGTTTTCGGGCAGGAGTTTGTCCTGCACTGGACGGCGCTGCTGCCGGCCGCGGTGATATTGCTGCTGGCGGCCTTCCGCGTAAAGGTAAAGCTCTCCATGACGATGAGCATCCTGGCGGCGGTCCCGCTGTGCCTGTTTTTGCAGGGGCTCGCGCCGCTGGAGCTGCTGCGCATTGCGGTGATGGGCTTTACGCCCAAAACGGAGGCGCTGGTCCCGATGATCGCCGGCGGCGGCATGATCTCCATGGCAAAGGTGGCGGGGATCGTGTGCCTGTCCGCGTCTTACTCCGGGCTGTTTAAGGAGACGGGGCTGCTTGCGGGCATTCAGCGGGCGGTGGAGACGGCAGCCGCAAAGAGCTCGGCCTACGCGGCCACCCTGCTCACCTCCTTCTCGGTCGCGGTCATCGTGTGCAACCAGACGCTGGCCATTCTGCTGGCGGACCAGCTGTGCCGCGGGCTGTACGACGACCGGGAGGCGCTGGCGCTGGATCTGGAGGATACGGCGGTGATCGTCTCGCCGGTCATCCCCTGGTGCATTGCGGGGAGCGTGCCGCTTTCCACCATAGGCGCGCCGCCGCTTGCGACCCTTGGCGCCGTGTACCTGATCGCCCTGCCGCTCTGGCGGCTGGCGACGTCGCTGATGCACCGGCGGCGCAGCAACAGGAAAAAACCGTCGGTAACGCCGGCGGCATAGAGAGTATCCGACAGGAAACGGCGCAGGCCGCCGGGGAAAGCCCGGACGGCGCAGCCGCACGAAAGGAAGAACATGGCAATACCGGTTCAGGAAGAGAAGATCCCGTTTAAAAAAGAAGCGAACGTACCCTACCGCTATACCTGCGGCAGCTGCGGCAGGACCGTGGAAGGGGAAGCGATCATATCCGCTACGTATCTGCTGCACAAAAAGCCCGTGGACGACTGGGACAAGCCGGACAAGAAGGCGCTGGAGATCACGGACGAGGACGTAGACTACGCCGAGCGCGCTTCCGCCTCCATGCTGGAGCGGGAGATCGGCATATGGAAGCGGCAGACGGCCGGCGGCAATTACAGCATTCTGGGCAGCGGCTGCAGCTGCCCGCACTGCGGCGCGGTGCAGAAGTGGAACTACAGCGCAAAGCGCACGGGCATCTGGCTCGCGGTCTGCCTGCTGTTTCTGGGTCTGGGCGTCGCCTTTCTGGCAACCGCCGCCGGCAGCACCTGGGAGGGCGGCACGGACACGGCCAGGCTATTGTGGGGCATCGTTTTTGTGGTCGCGGGAGCGGCCGCGGCCCTGCCGGTGGTGTTCTCGATAAAGGGAAAGCGCTCTAAGGGGCAGAAAACGGCGCCGCCGGCGATCTTTTGGGAGGAGCTGCGGCGGACAGAGGACTGAGACCGGGGACGCCTGCGTACACGGGACGCGGGCAAAACGGACGGCTGCGCGGGAACGCCGGGCGGCCGGCGCACATGATATGGGAGGACGGCAGGTGAGAACGATCTATCTGGTGCGGCATGCGGAACCGGACACGGGCGGAAAGAAGGTCTATCTGGGACAGAAGGACGTACCGCTGACGCCCGCGGGCGAGGCGCAGGCAGTGCGGCTTTCAGGGTACTTTGCGGGAAGGCGGCTGGACGGGATCTTTTGCAGCCCGCTGCGCCGCACGTTTGCGACGGCGCGGATCCTGGCGGAGACCTCTGGACACACTGCGGTAAAGATCCGCCCGGTGCCCGGACTGATGGAGATGGATCTGGGCCGCTGGGACGGCCTTTCGTTTGATGAGATCCGGGCGGCGTACCCCGCGGAATATGAGGCCCGCGGCAGGGCGATCGGCCGCTATGTGACGCCCGGCGGGGAATCCTATGAACAGGCCGGCGCGCGGTTCGCGAAGGCCTTTGAGGCGATTTTGGCGGAAACGGCGGGAGACCTGCTGGTAGTGGCGCACGCGGGCGTGATCCGGGCGTTTCTGTGCATGCTGACGGGGACGGACATCGACGGTCTGCAGCGGTTTCAGATCCCCTACGCGAGCGTGACGGAGCTGCGGGAGACCTGCAGTCCGGACGCCGGAGCGGAACGGTTCCGGTCTTATGTCCCGGTGACGATCGGGATGTGTCCGGGAGAAGACGTCGGAGATACTTAAGGAGCAGCAGCCGGGCCGGGTAAAAGATGCAGGGCGGAGCAAAAAACTCCGGCCTGCTTTTTTATTTCGCCGCCGGCAGGGGGAAATGAGACAGGGGGGGAGAGAGTAAAGCCTTGCGGATACAGGAGGGCTGCGGTACAAAACGGGCAAATCGCGGACGGAAGAGATAAAAGAGGAAGAAAAACGGACAAGCACAAACAAAACGGGAAAATAACGGTTGACATCCGCGCTGGAAATGGTAAAATAAAGGCAAACAAACCGCGGAGGTATGCGCCATGACCATAGAGGAAATGAGGAAAAAGAAACAGGAGCTTGGCTACAGCGTGGCGGATCTTTCGGAGGAGACCGGCATCCCGGTAGGGACGCTCACCAAGATCTTTTCCGGGCAGACGCAGCAGCCGCGGCGGTCGACCATACAGACGCTGGAGCGGTTCTTTGCGGAGAAGGATCCCTGGCACGGCTGGGTCAACCCGGAGTACCATGCGAAGGCGGAGCTTTCCGCCGCCAATATGGTCTGCGAAGCGGCCATCTCCTACGGCGTGCCGGTCAAAAAGCAGGGCGAATACACGGTGGAGGATCTGGAACTGCTGGACGAGTGGCCGCGGGCGGAACTGATCGACGGCGTGCTGTACGACATGGCGCCGCCGCGGGTGAACCATTCCCGGATCGCGCAGGAAGTGTATCTGCAGATAACGGACTATATTCGCAAAAAGAAAGGAAACTGCGAGGTGTTTATCGCCGGCGCGGGTGTCTTCCTGGAAGACTACAACAAAAACTGCCTGATCCCGGACCTCTTTATCTGCTGTGACGAGGCTAAGGCGGAGGAAAAGGGCATTTACGGCCCGCCGGATTTCGTATTGGAGATCATCTCGCCCTCGTCGGAACGGAAGGATACGGTCATCAAGCGTAAAAAATATATGGAGGCCGGCGTAAGAGAGTACTGGATCATGGATACCAGGCGCGGCAGCGTGTTCGTCTATCTGAAGGAACAGCCGATCGGCCGGATCCATCCGCTGGCGGGAAAGCTGGGCATGGCGATCTATGACGGAGAGCTGGAGATCGATCTGGACGCGGTCGCAGCCATTCCGGAGAAGTATCCGAAAGGCGGCCTGTAAAGCGGCTGCCCGGGTTTTGAAGGGCGGAGGTTTCCCTTTTTTGCCCGGTGTGCTATAGTGACAGCAAGACGATACGCGGTATGCGGCAGCGGTCCGAAGCAAAAAGACGCCGCATCTGTTCGGGGAAGGGGCGTAAACGTGCCGCAGCCGTCCGTAAAGCAGGCAGGACGGGGGAAGAAAGGAGATCATCATGGTCATCGATTTTGAACAGTTGAAGGAAGAAGTGCGTCCGGAGTTTAAAGGCGGAAAGGGCGCCTATATCGTGCGTTCGTTTGAGGAAAACGGCAGCAAACTGATGCTTGGCAAGCTGGAGCCGGGCTCTTCCATCGGCGTGCATACGCACGAGAACGATGCGGAGGCGATCTACATCTTAAGCGGCAAGGCGGACATCATCTATGACGACAGCACGGAGCACGCGGTGCCCGGCCAGTGCCATTTCTGCCCCAAGGGGCATTCCCACTCCATGATCAACAACGGAGACGAGCCGCTGGTATACTTTGCAGCCGTGCTGTAAGGCGGCAGTTCCCGGCAGCCGGCAAGGCTTTGTTATGAGGCGGCGCCGTCAAAAAAGACACCCGGAGGAAGCTCCGGGTGTCTCAGACTGAAGACAAAGTCCCAGGACGATCCTGGGGCTTTTTTGATATGCTGAAAAGCTGTTAATCCTGTCCGAGACAGACAAGAGG
>CACZPX010000005.1 GCA_902783095.1 uncultured Lachnospiraceae bacterium | reverse complement strand
TCGATGGTCTGGGCGGTGGCCTCCGGCATCTTGTAGTAGCCCTTCATGATGTTGTAGCCGCGCGCCACGAACTCGCCCTGCACGCCGTCTGCGGCCTCTTCGCCCGTCTCCGGATCGATGATGCGGCACTCCACGCCGGGGAAGGCGCTGCCCACGGTGTCCGTGCGGGTATACAGGTCCTCGTTCACCTCGCCCATGGTGCAGCCTGGCGCGCTCTCTGTCTGCCCGTACACGGACAGGATCTCCGTCATGTTCATCTCCGCCGCGGCGCGCCGCATCAGTTCCGGCGGGCAGTTGGCCCCCGCCATGATGCCGGTGCGCATGTACGAAAAGTCCGTATCGGCGAAGGCCGCGTGATTGAACATGGCCAGGAACATGGTGGGCACCCCGTTAAAGCAGGTGATGCGTTCCTGATTGATGCAGGCCAGCGACGATTTGGGCGAAAAATACGGCAGCGGGCAGAGCGTGCCGCCGTGCGTCATCATGCTGGTCATGGACAGCACCATGCCGAAACAGTGGAACATGGGCACCTGGATCAGCATGCGGTCCGCCGTGGAAAGGTCCATGCGGTCGCCTATGGTCTTGCCGTTGTTTACGATGTTCGTGTGTGTGAGCATCACGCCCTTGGGAAAGCCCGTGGTGCCGGAGGTGTACTGCATGTTGCACACGTCGTCCGGCCGCACGGCTGCGGCGCGGCGGCGCACTTCCTCCGTGGGCACGCGGTCCGCCAGGCGCAGCATCTCCTCCCAGGTATGGCAGCCGTCCATGGCAAAGCCCACCGTCACGATGTTGCGCAAAAACGGCAGGTTTTCCGCATACAGCGGCCTATCCTTGCCCTTTTTCGCAAGCTCCGGGCAGAGTTCCTGCATGATCTCCGCGTAGTTGACGTCCTTGTAGTTTTCGATCATCACCAGCGTGTGGGTGTCGGACTGGCGCAGCAGGTATTCGATCTCGTGGATGCGGTAGGCCGTGTTGACGGTCACCAGCACGGCGCCGATCTTCACGGCGGCCCAAAAGGTGAGAAACCACTGCGGCACGTTGGTCGCCCACACGGCCACGTGGTAGCCCGGCTTTACGCCCAGCGCGATAAAGGCGGCCGCCACGCGGTCCACGTCGTCGCGAAACTGCGCGTAGGTGCGCGTATAGTCCAGCGTGGTGTATTTAAAGGCGTACTGATCCGGATAGGTCTGCGCCATCACGTCCAGCACCTGCGAAAAGGTCAGGTCCAGCTGCTCGTACTTCTTCCAGGGGAAGGTGCCCGTGCCGGCACGGTTGGTCTGCAGCTTCTGCGCCTGTCTGCTGCCGGCACTGCCGTTTAAAAGGTGCACGAAGTGCGTCAGCACCACGTCCGCGTGACGGATCTCCTCGTTCCAGTCCGCGCACAGAAAGCCGTCGTAGTTGAGGGAGCGAAGCGCCCCCAAAAGCGCGGAAAGCGGCAGTTCCCCCTCGCCCAGCAGCACATTGCGGCCGTCTTTGCGGTCTCCGGCGCGCACGTAGCGGATGTAGGCGCCCAGCGTTTTGATGGTAGTCTCCACGCTCTCCCCGGCGTCAAAATAGGTCCCGCGCACGTTCCAGGCGACGCCCAGGCTCACCGAGCCAAAGGTGCGGATCAGCGCCACCGCCTGCTCGGAGCCGGCCAGCGGGCCAACGGTCTCCAGCAGCACCTCCAGCCCCGTCTGTTCCGCAAACTGCAGCATGGGCGCCAGGCGCTCTTTTAGCTGCTCCGGTTCCATCCGGCCGGACAGGGAAAGGATCACCTGCTCCACCTCAGCCTGATCCGCCATCTCCACAAAGGAAAGCAGCTGATGGGCCGTCACGCTAACGCCGTCCGCCGGCTGCGGGAAACGAAGCGCCGCCACCGAAAGCCTGCGGTTGCGCAGCTTTCTTCTGGCGTCGGAGCGCATGTTGCCGCGGAAGATGCTGTCGCTGTGGGCGGCACGTTCCGCGACGGGGTCATAGATCTCAAAGCCGGCCAGTCCGTAGTCGTGCGCCAGGACGCACTGTTCCAGAAAGGACGCGGCAAACACGTCTTTGGTAGAATAGGCGAGCTTCATAAAACTGCTCCTTAGGGTTTACTGTTCTTCGTATACGATCTTGTTGAGCGCGTTGATGTAGGCGCGCACGGAGGCTCCCACGATGTCTGTTGACAGGCCGTTGCCGGAGTAGAGCCTGCCGTTGCTGCGCAGCCGCACCAGGGCGGCGCCCAGGGCGGCTTTGCCCTCCGTCACCGCGGAGATCTGCAGGTCGTCCAGCTCGTAGTGATGGCCGATGCCGGAATCGATCGCGTTGAAGGCCGCGTCGATGGGACCGTCCCCGCTCGCCACGCCGTCCAGCTTCTCTCCGTCCTTGACAAGCTTCACCTGCGCCATGGAGGCCGTGAGGTTGCCCGTGGAGATCAGGTAGTTGTCCAGATGGTAGGTGGAGGGCACCTGCAGCGCCGCGGAGGCGATCACGGCTTCCAGTTCCTTGCCCTCGATGCTGTGCTTTTTGCGGCACACGCTGATCACCGAATCGTAGACCTTGCCCAGGTCCCCGTCGGAGAGCTCGTACCCCAGCAGCAGCGCCGCGTCTTTCACCTGATCGATGCTGCTCTCCGCGTCCAGATAGATCGCGGCGGCATCGTCCGTGGCCGTCCCCTGCGCGCTGTGCAGGCGCGCGGTGTCGATCCGTGCCGTCATCTTTTTGATGTCGGAGTGGATCAGCGTATCCGCCAGGCCGCACGTCACGCCTATGGACTGCCCAAAGGTCTTTAACGCGCGGGAAAGCGCGTCCGTCTTTAACACGTCCTGTCCGGAGACGGCGGTCTTTACGCCGTCCGCACCGGCCTTGAGCGCAGCCAGCGCACAGGCCAGGGCCAGGCCGTTCCTGTCGGACAGGCGGACATACAGCGGTCCGTCCACCGTCTCGCACGCGGTTCGCACCAGCGCCGCCACCTGTTCCGGCAGGCGGTCGCCCGCGTCCTCGCAGAGCGTGAACGCCGTGGCGCCGGCTTCCTTTGCCGCAAGCAGCGCCTTCTGCAGATAGGCGGCGTCCGCGCGGGCGGCGTCTTCCGCCACAAAGTCCACGGCGGGACACAGCGCGGCGGCGGCCCTGCAGCAGTCGCCGATCCGGGCCAGCATCGCGTCTTCCTTTAAGTGCGCCTGATACTCCATCTGTACCGTAGAGACCGGCAGCTCCACCCGCAGCACGGGCCTTGCGTGGTCCTTTACGGCTTCCCAGGCCTCCGCTGCCGAGCCGGTCTTCGGGTCCGCGGCAACCGAGACGGCGCAGCGCTTTAGGGCCGCCGCAAGCGTTTTAAAGACCACCAGGTCCTCCCTGCTGCTTCGCATGGCGGGGAGTTCCACACAATCCACGCCAAAGCTTTCTACGGTAGAAACGAACGCTGCTTTTTCTCTGAAAAGTAGCGTCCCCGTGGAATCTTTTTCCATTTCCGGTAAGGTTCTGTCGATGACGGTTACGTTCTTCATTCTGTTTCCTTCAACGTGGATCCCAATAGCTCCAGCGCCTTGGCAAGCTGCACGTCTTCCGTGTCGTCCGCCTTCAGCTCCTGAACGTAATCCGGCTCCACGCCCTTTCCGTGTATATCGTTTCCGTTTGCGGTGTAGTAATTCTCCGTGGTGATCTTTAACGTGGTCCCATCCGAAAGGCTGAAATACGTCTGCACGATGCCCTTGCCGAAGGTGGTCACGCCAACCAGCTTGGCCCGGCCGTTGTCCTGCAGCGCGGAGGCCAGCACTTCGGAAGCGCTGGCGGAATACTCGTTCACCAGCAGCACCATCTCCCCTTCAAAGGCGGCGTCCTTATCGGTTTTATATACGCGCTCCATGCCCTGCTTGCTGCGGGTCTGCAGAATGATCTTGTCCTTCGGCAAAAGCAGGTCCGCAATGTCGCACACGCTGGTCAGCAGCCCGCCCGGATTGGAGCGGATGTCCAGCACCAGCTTTTCCATGCCCTGATCCTGCAGTTTGCGCAGGGCGCTCTCCATCTGCGAGGCAGAGACCTCCTCAAACTGGGTCAGCTGGATATAGCCGGTGTTCTCGTCCAGCATTCGGTAGACGACGGTCTGGTTGTGTACGGCGCGGCGCTCCACGTCAAAATCGATGGCCTTTCCGTCGCGCAGAACGGTGAGTTTCACGCGCTCGCCCTCCATGCCGCGGATCATCGAGACGATGCTGTCCAGATCGGTCCCGGCAACGGACGTGCCTTCCACCACGTTGATGATATCGCCCTTCATCAGGCCCGCTTCCAGCGCGGGGCTGTCGTCAAAGACCTGCATGATGAGCGCGCCCTCGTCCACCTGGGTCACGCTCACGCCGATGCCGTAGTATTCGCCGGTCATGCTCTCGCTGATGTCCGACATCTCCTCTTTGGTATAATAGGCCGAATACTTGTCGCCAAGGCCGTCTACGTACCCCTTCAGCACCTTGTCGACCACGGCCTGCTCGTCGTAGTCAAAGATATAGTAATAATCAACGTAGTCCTGGATCTCTTTCAGCTTCTTGCTGACGGTCGATACCATATCGCCGTCCGACGCTGCCGATGCGGTGTCTTTGCCGCTGTCGATCACGCCGTACTGCTTGCCGGCTGCGATGACCATCATGATCACGGACGCCAGGATCACCACCGAAAGGGTGGCGGCCATGCCGGAGAAGAAACCGGCTTTAAACTGCGATCTCTGCTTCAAAACGAACCTCCATCAGATATAATTGGTAATAGTAGTACACTTTTGTGTATAAATCAAGTCATTCCGCTGAATTTTATTTGAAAGGAAGGCCGCGATCCTGCTGACGAACAGCCTTTCGATCCCGTCGTGGCCGGCATCGATCACGGGCAGCCCGGCCTGCATGGCATCCAGTGCCGTATGATAATTCATATCGCCCGTGACGTAGACCTCCGCGCCGGCCGCCTTCGCCAGCGTCCATTCGCTCCGTCCGCTTCCCGGCAGTACGGCCGCGCGCGTCACTTGAGTCGTCTGATCCTCCGCGTACAGCACCACGTTATCCAGACTAAAGACCTGCTTCACACGCCGGGCCAGTTCCAAAATGGAACACGGAACTTTCAGGCTGCCAACGCGGCCGATCCCGCTTCCGTCCGGCTCCGCCTCTTCCAGAGCGGTGCAGTCCGTAAGCCCTAAAAGCGCGGCCGCCTCATCGCCCATGCCGCCCACAGCCTTGTCATAACTGGTATGCATGCTGTAGCAGGAAAGCCCCGCCTCCGCCATGTCCAGGATCATGCGGCCCTTGACCGTCTCGTCCGTGACCGCGCTGATGGGCGCAAACAGCAGCGGATGGTGCGTGACCAGCAGGCTGCAGCCGTAGTCCATGGCCTCCCGCACGGAGGCCGGCGTAGGATCCAGCGCAATATACACGCCGGTCAGTTCCGCGCTGCGCGTGCCCACCTGCAGGCCCGTGTTGTCCCAGCTGCACGCAAGCGACTTGGGCGCAAG
>CACZPX010000004.1 GCA_902783095.1 uncultured Lachnospiraceae bacterium | reverse complement strand
TATGATCATCTTAAGCCCCACCGGCAGCTACTACGCGCACAACGACGGCGGCCTTTCGCCCACGCGTATCTACGTGCAGGACGAGTACATCCGCGCCGCGAAGGGCGGCACCGGCTACGCCAAGGTAGGCGGCAACTACGGCGGCGGCATGCGCGCCTCTCTGGACGCCATGAAGTACGACTGCAAGGACGTGCTGTGGCTCGACGCCGCAGAGCACAAATATGTGGAAGAGATCGGCACCTCCAACGCCTTCTTCAAGATCGGCGGGGAAGTGATCACCGCTCCGCTGACGTCCGGGACCATCCTTCCCGGCATCACGCGCGATTCCGTGATCCAGCTGTTAAAGCGCTGGGGCGTGCCGGTGTCCGAGCGCAAGCTCGCCATCGACGACGTGCTGGAAGCCAGCAAGAACGGAACGCTGGAAGAGATCTTCGCCAGCGGCACCGCGGCCGTGATCAGCCCCATCGGTACCCTGAACGTAAAGGGCACCGACTACACCGTGGGCGACGGCCAGGTGGGCCCGCTTGCGCAGAAGCTGTACGACGACCTGTACGGCATACAGAGCGGCAAGATCGAGGATTATATGGGCTGGACCTACAAGCTGGGTCTGGTGCGCGAATAATGAAGCGCCTGTCCCTGTTCTGCGGCCATTTCGGAAGCGGCAAGACCAACGTGGCCATCCACTTTGCGGAGCGGATGGCCGCGCAGGGGCTGCCCGTGACCATTGCGGACCTGGACATTGTAAACCCGTACTTCCGCACCAAGGACAGCGAGGACGCCCTGGCGGCGAAGGGCATAGAGGTAGTGACGCTTCCGTTTGCCAATACCAACGTGGATCTGCCCGCGCTGCCCAAATTCGTGTACACGCTGTTTACGGACCGCTCCAGACAGGCGGTGCTGGATATCGGCGGCGACGACCGCGGCGCCCTGGTGCTGGGACGGTTCGTCCCGTTCATCAAAGAAGAGGGCAGCTTCGAGCTCTACTACGTGGTAAACTTTTACCGCTATCTGACCCGCACGCCCGATGAGGCGCTGCAGGTGCTGCGTGAGATCGAGGCCGCCTGCGGCCTGCCCTTTACGGCGGTGATCAACAACTCCAATCTGGGGCGGGAGACCACCGTGCAGACCGTACTGGACACCGAAAAAAAGGCGGCCGACCTGTGCGTGCTGACCGGTCTGCCGCTTGCCGGGACCGCCATAAGGGAAGATCTGGCCGAACAGGTCCGGAAATCTGGCCTGTGCGGGACCGTCATCCCGTTGACGCTTCAAAAGGGGGTATAACACCCCCAAAGCCGCTCCAGGCAACAAAAGTCCGGAGTTCATAAAACTGTAATATCGTCCTGTGGATAACTTTTTTCACGGGCTGGAAAGATAAGTTGTAGAACGGCCGAAAAGCCGCTCCAGGCAACAAAAGTTACAAGGAGAAATCATGGCAAAAGTGACATTTGACAGCGACAGATGCAAGGGCTGCTCCCTGTGCGTCATCCACTGTCCCAAGCAGATCCTGGCCATAGACCGGGGCAAGCTGAACAAAAAAGGGCATCCGGTGGCCTATTGCACCGACCAGGCGGCCTGCGTGGGCTGCGCCTCCTGTGCGATGATGTGCCCCGACTGCGTGATCACGGTGGAGAGGTGAGCATATGGGCGAAAAATTCCTGATGAAAGGCAACGAAGCGATCGCGGAGGCCGCCATTCAGGCGGGCTGCCGCTTCTACTTTGGCTATCCCATCACCCCGCAGACGGAGCTTGCGGCCTATATGGCCAAGCGCATGCCCAAGGTGGGCGGCACGTTTTTGCAGGCGGAGAGCGAAGTGGCGGCCATCAACATGGTGTACGGCGTGGCCGGCACCGGCAAGCGCGTGATGACCAGTTCCTCCTCGCCGGGCGTGTCCCTGAAGCAGGAGGGGATCTCCTACATCGCGGGCGCGGACCTGCCGGCGGTGATCGTAAACGTACAGCGCGGCGGCCCCGGCCTGGGCGGCATCCAGCCGTCGCAGAGCGACTATTTTCAGGCCACCAAGGGCGGCGGACACGGCGACTATCACCTGATCGTCCTAACGCCCGCCTCCGTGCAGGAGATGGCGGAACTCACCGTGCTGGCCTTTGATCTGGCGGACAAATACCGCATGCCTGCCATGCTTTTAGCAGACGGCACCATCGGCCAGATGATGGAGCCGGTCTCCATTGAGGGCATCACGCCGCATCCGGTGGAGAAGCCCTGGGCCGTGACCGGAACGGAGGGCAGGCGGCCGCACAATATCATCAATTCCCTGTATCTGGACCCGGAAGAGCTGGAGCGCATGAACATCGAGCGCTTTGCGCGCTACCGAAAGGTGGAGGAGAACGAAACGCGGGCGGAAGAGTACTGCATGGAAGACGCGGACGTGGCCATCGTGGCCTTCGGCATCGCTGCGCGCGTGGCCAAAAACGCCGTGGCGGCGCTGCGCGCGGAGGGCGTAAAGGCTGGCCTGATCCGGCCCATTACTGTGTGGCCCTTCCCCAAAAAAGTCATAGCCAACGCGGCAAAGCACGTGAAGGCCTTCCTCTCCGTGGAGCTTTCCATGGGGCAGATGATCGAGGACATCCGGCTTGCGGCCGGCGGCGTGCGCACGGAGCTCTGCTTCCGCGCAGGCGGCATGATCCCGTCTCCGGAGCAGATCATCAAGGCCGTGAAAGCGCTGGAGGAGGTGTAAAAATGGCAGTGGTATTTGAACGTCCCAAGAGCCTGACCCAGGCGGAATTTCACTATTGCCCCGGCTGCACGCACGG
>CACZPX010000003.1 GCA_902783095.1 uncultured Lachnospiraceae bacterium | reverse complement strand
GCTTCTTCTGCAGCGGATAGTCCGGCGCGGACTGGCCTTCGATCTCCACTTTGGCCGCGTGGACCTCAAAGGGCTGCTTCGCCTCTGGCGTGAGGATCAGTTCGCCGGTGACGATCACCGCGGCGCCCACGTTCAGTTTGGAGACGTCACCGTAGTTGTCCAGCGCGTCGGTGTAGACCACCTGCAGCGGCTCAAAAAAGGTGCCGTCGTTGACCACCAGAAAGCCGAAGGTCTTGGAGTCGCGCCTGCTGCGCAGCCAGCCGCCCACGGTCACGGTCTTTCCGGCGTATTCTTCCGTATGTTTGAACAAATCCCGAATGTCTGTCAGTTTCATGATGTTCCTCCTGTCCCGCGCCGGTCCGTCCGAAGACGGCCTTCCGGCGCTCTCCGGCGTCCGGCGGCAGTTTCTGCCCTTTGCCGAACGATTACACGTTAATCTATCACAAACCAAACGCTAAATCAACCGCGCCGCGCGTTTTTCGTACTTGAAACCGCCCTTTCCCGGTTGTATAATTCCCTGCGGTCCGTGCGTGGCGGCACAGCCGCTGCCGTACGCCGTTTTACCTGGGAGGTCGTCTATGCCCGAACTGGCGCTGCACCATTTTCTGATCGTGTGCCCGCTCATCTTCATATCCTGCTTCGTCGACGCCGTAGCCGGCGGCGGCGGACTGATCTCTCTGCCTGCGTACCTGATCGCAGGCCTTCCGGCGCACCATGCCATCGCCACCAACAAGATGAGCGCCTCCATGGGCGCCTCCATGGCGGTCTTCAAATTTGCCAGACTGAAGCACATCCCGTGGCGGATCGCGCTCGTCGCCCTCCCGTTCGCGCTGGGCGGTTCCGCGGTGGGCTCGCGGCTTGCGTTAATGCTCTCCGACCAGGTCTTCAAGTACGTCATGCTGGTGATCCTGCCCCTCATCGCCTTTTACGTGATGCGCAAGGATTCCCTTATCAAAGAACGCGCGCCGCTTTCCGACAGCCGGGAGCGCGTCGTCGCCGTCTGCGCCGCCCTGGTGATCGGCATGTACGACGGTTTTTACGGCCCGGGCACGGGCGTGTTCCTGATCCTGGCGCTCACGGGCATCGGCCATATGAACCTAAAGGATGCCAACGGCACCGCGAAACTCATCAACTTTGCCACCAACATCTCCGCGCTCGCGGTCTTCCTGACCGAGGGCGTGGTCGTACTGCCGCTCGGCATCACCGCGGGACTGTTCGGCTTTGCCGGCGGCTATCTCGGCGCAAAGGAATTCGACTCCTTCGGCGCAAAGCTGGCCCGTCCCGTCATCCTGATCGTCCTGGTCATCTTTTTCGGGAAGCTTGTTCTGGAACTGTCCGGAACCGTCTGACAGAGGTATTCTATTATGAAGAAACGACACCTGACCTTTTTCATCGGCATGGTCCTGCTGCAGCTTGGCGCCAACATGGCGCATCCGGTCACGCCCATGTACATCTCCACGCGCGGGCTCACGAGCTCCATGTTCGGCTATGCGCTGGCCGGCGCCATGTTCACGCAGTTTCTGGCCGCGCCGCTGTTCGGCAAGCTCTGCAATTACATCCCCACAAAACGGCTGATGACCGTGGGCGGCTTCGGCTACGCGCTGGGCCAGTTCTTCTTTTTCCTGGCCCACAGCGACCTGACCATGCTGCTGGCGCGCATGTTCACCGGCATCCCCATCGGCTGCGTCTACACCGGCTGCCTGAACTACGTCGTGAACACCTCGGAAGACGCCTCCGAACGCGGCAAGAACCTCACCATCTACGCCACCATCTCCACTGTCGTGTCAGCCATCGGCTACTTCCTGGGCGGCATGCTGGGCGAGATCTCCATCGAGACCGCGCTGCTGTCCCAGATCGCCATGCTGGCGGGCGCCGCCGCGGTCTTTACGGTCTTCTGCGTGGACGACACGCCCTACAAGCACAAGCCGTCGCAGCCGCTGCGTCCGCGCGACGTCAATCCGCTGCAGTCCTTTATCGACCTGAAGCACTACGCCACAAAGATCCTCGTCCTGATCTTCGTGATCGTGGCCGTCACCAACATCGGCCAGTATACGTTTGAACAGGAGTTCAACTACTACATCATGGACCACTTCGGCCTCACGTCCAAGTACAACGGCACCTTCAAGGCCGTGATCGCCATCGTGAGCTTCATCGTCAACATGACCGTCAGCATGCGGCTGATCCGCAGGACGGACACCAACCGCACCATCCTGCCGGTCGTGCTCTTCTCGGCCGTGCCGCTGGGGCTGATCCTGCTGTTTGACAACATCGTTCCGTTTGTGATCATGGACGTGGCCTTCGCGGCGTCTGCCGCGGTGCGCACGCCGCTTCTGCAGGACCTGGTCTCCCGCAACGCCAACAGCGAATACAGCAACAACGCCATGGGCTTTTACCAGTCCATGACCTCGCTGGGCACCCTGTTCGGCTCGCTGTTTGCCGGCCTGCTCTACGCCGTCAACGACAGGCTGCCCTTCATCTTCGCCTTCGGCGCCTTCTGCATCGCCTGCGCGGTCACGGTCTTCTACGTGCGCACCTACAAAAAGAGCGCCGCGAAAAAGGAGGGCTGATCCCGTGAAAAAGCGGCCGTCCCTCCTCCCGTTCTTCATCGCGCTGGCCGTGCTCTCGCTGGCCTCCAACATGGCGCATCCGGTCACGCCCACCTACATCGCGGAGCGCGGCCTTTCCAGCCCCATGTTCGGCTACGCCTTCTCCGGCGCCATGCTCACCATGTTCTTAACGGCGCCGCTGTACGGCAAACTCTGCAACTATATCCCCACCCGCACGGTCCTCTTCTTTTCCGTGCTCGGCTACGCCGTGGGGCAGTTTTTCTTCTTCCTGGCGCAGTCCGACGCCGCCATGTTCCTGGCGCGCGTGTTTGCCGGACTCTTTGCCGCGGGCATGTGGACCGGCGCCCTGAACTACACGGTCAACACCTCCGATCCGGAGGACCGCCGCAAAAACCTGACCATCTACACCACGGTGCAGACCGTGGTCAGCGCCCTGGGCTACTTTCTGGGCGGCATGCTGGGCGAGATCAAAACCGAAGTCTCGCTTATCGCGCAGGTGGCGACCATCGTCGTCTCCGCCTTTCTGTTCCGCTTTCTGTGCGCGGACGATACGCCGTTCAAGCACCGTCCCGAAGAACCGCTGCGCATAAAGGACGTCAATCCCTTCGGCGCGTTCGTGGACGTAAAGCGCTACGTCACCGCCATGCTGGTGCTGCTGTTTATCATCACAGCCCTCACCAACATCGGCCAGGCCACCTTTGAGCAGGAATTCAACTACTACATCAAAGACCACTTCGGCCTGACCTCCGGCTACAACGGCGCCTTTAAGGCCGTGATCGCCCTGGTCTGCTTTGTGGTCAACCTCACCGTGAGCATGCGGCTCATGAAAAAGACCAACATCAACTATACGGCCCTTCCGGTGATCCTCTGCTGCGTGGTGCCGCTGGGGCTGATCCTGCTGTTTGACAACGTCATCCCGTTCGCGGTGATGGACGTCACCTTCTACGGCTTCAACGCCATCCGCACGCCCATACTGCAAAACCAGATCACGGAAAATACGTCCGCGCAGTACAGCAACAACGCCATGGGCTTTTACCAGTCCATGATGTACCTGGGCAATTTTGTGGGCGGCATGTGCGCCGGCGCGCTGTATACCGCCAACAAGCGCCTGCCCTTTGTACTGGCCTTTGCGGCCTTCTGCATCGCGGCCGTGTTTACGGTGCTGTCCGTGCGCACCTATAAAAAAGAGCATCCCGAAAGCGGGATGTTCTTAAAACCGCACCAGCCGCGGAGGCAAAAATAAGGACGCGGGGACGGTCCTTTCTGTCCTCATTTTTGACACCGGAGACAACCAGATGACCAAAACGACTACAAAGCAGGCACCCCTTCACCGCATTGCCAAACGCGCGCTGTTCTTTTTAACTGAGGCTTTCGCGCTCTTCTCGCTGATTCATTTCATGATCATCGGGAAAACAAACGGCGCCGCGATGGCGGTCGTGACCGCCCTGCTGGCCGGCGTGCCGCTCTGGCTGGAAAAAAAGTTTTCCTGCGATATCGCCCTGCCGGTCCACCTGTTCGCGGCCCTCTATATTCCCGGCCCTATGATCGGCAACTCCTACGGCCTGTACTACTCCACCGTGTGGTGGGACAAGCTGCTGCACTTTTCGGGCGGCGTGGCCTTTGCCTTTGTGGGCCTGTACCTGATCCTGCTGCTCAATAAAAAAGGCAGCACGAGCCGCCTTACCCGCGCG
>CACZPX010000002.1 GCA_902783095.1 uncultured Lachnospiraceae bacterium | reverse complement strand
CACCAGGGCGATCAGGGCCCGCGGCCGGATCTCCTCTTTTAAGAAGATTGCGGAAAAGACGACCGACAGAAACGGCACCAGAAAGGCAAGGTTCGCGATCACCGCCGTATTCTCCGCCCCGCGCAGCGCCAGCGCCCACAGCAGGTAGGCCACCGCGTCGGAGAGCACGCCCACGACGGCGATCCCTACCCACGAAACGCCCGTGACGGGCACCCAGTCCTCGGTAAAAAGGCCCAGCAGCCCGGCGCCAAGCGCGCCGACCAGCCAGAAGATCATCATGGCGATGTTCTGGTCGTAGTCCAGCTTTTTGTTCAGCACGGAGAACAGGCCGTACAGCACCGCGGCCCCCAGGCAGCAGAACATGCCGAGCAGCCGGTCGCCCGTTCCCGCAAAACCGCTGCCGGCGGAGAGGATCACCACGCCGGCAAAGGAGCAGGCCATGGCCAGCACCTTGGGCAGCGTGAGCGCTTCTTTAAGGATCACGATGGAAAAGACCACGATCATCACAGGCCACAGGTAGTTGATGATGCAGGCTTCCTGCACGGACAGCTCGTGCAGCCCGCGGTAATACAGCGCGTGATAGAGGAACACGCCGATCGCACCCAGGCCCGCCATGGCGGCGTACTGGCGCGGGCGGTACGTCTTTAAAAGCTTTAGCCGTCCCGTCGCGGCATTGAACAGCAGCAGCACCAGAAAGGCCAGAAAACTGCTGACCGACAGCGTCTCCAGGTTCGGCAGGGACACCAGCATGGTCTTGACCAACGGCGCCATGGCGGACCAGAGCAGTATGGTGATGCAGGCATACGGCAGTGATTTTTTCAAGGCTCTTCTCCTATGTTTCCTACAGTGAACGGTCCGCCGGGCTTCCCGTCCGCGGACCGTCAGCCATCATAGTCCCAAACCGGGGCGGATGCAAGGGTTTTGCACGGATCCGGCGGCCTTTTGCCCTGTCTGCCCCGCCGCACGCCTGCGCCTGCACGTCTTTTTCCCGGCGGTCCTTGACAAACCCGTCCGCCGCGCCTATATAATAGCCGCATGAAGATCCTGTCTGCATGTGAAAAAGATACCTATGAACTGGGCGTTTCCCTGGCGCAGAACGCAAAGCCGGGGGACGTCTTCTGCCTGGAGGGCGACTTGGGTGCCGGCAAGACCGTCTTTGCCAAGGGCTTTGGAAAAGGGCTTGGCATTGACGAGCCCATAAGCAGCCCCACCTTTACGATCCTGCACGAGTACGAAAGCGGCCGGCTGCCGCTGTATCATTTTGACGCCTACCGCATCGACGATCCGGCCGAGCTGTACGAGATCGGCTATGAGGAGTACTTTTTCGGAAACGGCGTGTGCCTGATCGAATGGCCGTCCAAGGTGGAGGAACTGATCCCCGCCTCGGCGGTGCGCGTGTCCATCGACCGCGTGCCGGAGCAAGGCGCAGACGCGCGGCTGATCACGATGGATGCGCCGCCGTGCGCGGACTGAGGAGAACGCGGCCATGAACGTCCGCACGATCCTCATTTCTCTGCTCATCGGCTACGTCTTCGGGATGTTTCTGCCCGCGGATCTGGTATCCCTGCGGATGACCGGAAAAAACGCCTCCCACGTGGGGACCACCGGCAACCCCGGCATGGCCAACATCATGGCGCACCTGGGGTTTAAGGCCGGGCTTATCGTACTGGCGGGCGACCTGCTAAAGTGCGCCATAGCGCTTTTTATCGCCTGGCTGATCTTCCGCGACCCGCAGAAAGCCGACCTCCTGTTTGCGGGACTCGGCTGCACGCTCGGGCACGATTTCCCGGCATGGCGCGGATTCCGCGGCGGAAAGGGCGTGACCGTCAGCTGTCTGGCCCTCGTCGTCTATCACCCGCTTTGGGGCCTGGTTGCCGTACTGTCCGGCATGATCGTCGTCTTTATCACCCAATACCTGTGTATCGCCGGGATCGCCATCCCCGTGGTCTTTTCCGTTATCATGGCGGTCTGCGGCAACGTTCCGGCGCTGATCGTGGGCTGCATCCACGTCTTGCTCTCCGTCTGGTGCAACCGCAGATCCCTGCGCGGCATCCGAGACGGCAGCACCGGCAAGAACGACGTGCTCGGCGCCCTGCGGCGCAAGTTCTCCCGCAAAAAGAACTGAGGACGGCAAGGACCGTCCCCGTGTCTCAAGAGGACGGCAAGAACCGTCCCCGCGTCTTTTTTGAGGACGGCAAGGACCGTCCCCGCGTCTTCTTTTTTTATTCCAGCATGATGTCAAACAGCGAGATCTGGTTGGACTTGGGGATCCCGCCCAGAATGCCCAGGTCGTCCATCGCGTCCGCGATGGTGGAACTTACGTGCGTGCGCTGAATAAAGTCCTCTTTGGAGAGGAATCTTCCCTTTGCAGCCGCCTCTTCCACCTGATGGGCGGCCTTGTCGCCCAGGGCTTCGATGGAGTTGAAGGATGGCATGATCTTCCCGTCCACGATCCGGAACTCGGTCGCGTGCGCCTTGTACAGATCGATCGGCGCAAACTCAAAGCCGCGCGCGTACATCTCCTGGGCGATGCGCATGTCGCGCAGGATCACCTTTTCCACGTCGGTGAGCCTGTCCTTGTTCTGGCGCAGATACGCCAGGTTTTTCTCCAGATTGTCGCGGCCGAGCGCCATCCTGTCGTAGCGGAACCCGTCGCCGCGCACGGAAAAGTACGCCGTGTAATACTCCAGCGGGCGGTGCACCTTGCACCAGGCCACGCGCCACGCCATCATCACGTAGGCCGCGGCGTGCGCCTTGGGGAACATGTAGGCGATCTTTTCGCAGGACCAGATGTACCAGTCCGGCACGTTGTGCGCCTTCATCTCCTCTTTCCAGGCGGGCCAGTCCTTGCACTTGCCCTTGGCCACCTTGCCCTTTCGCACGTTCTCCATGATGCTGAAGGCCATGGAGGGCTCCAGCCCCATCTGGATCAGGTACAGCATGATGTCGTCGCGTGTGCAGATGGCGGTCTTTAAGGTGGCGGTGCCCTCGGAGATCAGCTTCTGCGCGTTGCCCAGCCACACGTCCGTGCCGTGCGCCAGACCGGCGATGCGGACCAGGTCCGAAAAGCCGGTGGGCTTGGCCTCCAGCACCATCTGCATGGCAAAGTCGGTGCCGAATTCCGGAATGCCCAGGCAGCCCAGCGGACAGCCGCCGATGTCGTCCGGCGTGATGCCCAGCGCGGAGGTATCCTTAAACAGCGAGATCACGTCCGGGTCGTCCAGAGGGATCTCCTGCGGCGGGATGCCGGTCAGATCCTGCAGGCGGCGGATCATGGTGGGATCGTCGTGACCCAGAATGTCCAGCTTCAACAGGTTCTGGTCGATGGAGTGATAGTCAAAGTGCGTGGTCACGATGCTGGTCTTCACGTCGTTTGCGGGATGCTGGACCGGCGTGAACGTGTTGATCTCCTCGCCCTTTGGCATGACCACGATGCCGCCCGGATGCTGTCCGGTGGTATT
>CACZPX010000001.1 GCA_902783095.1 uncultured Lachnospiraceae bacterium | reverse complement strand
GACTACATCCGCAAGCAGACGCTGGTCAACGCGGAGCGCTATACAACGGCACGGCTTAAGGATATAGAAGCGACCATCATCGGGGCGGAAGAAAAGCTGAACGCCCTGGAATACGACCTGTTTAAGGAGGTCTGCGCCGGGATCGCTGCGCAGATTCAGCGCGTGCAGCAGACGGCAAGGGCCGTGGCAGAGCTGGACGTCTACGCGGCCCTGGCGGACGCGGCCGTCCGTTACGGCTACGTGCGGCCGTCCATCAACGAAAACGGCGTGATCGACATCAAAGAGGGACGCCACCCCGTGGTGGAGCGCATGCTGGACGACGGCGCCTTCGTCTCCAACGACACCTACTTGAACGACAAAAACGAACGGGTCTCCATCATCACCGGCCCGAACATGGCCGGCAAGTCCACCTACATGCGGCAGACCGCGCTGATCGTCCTGATGGCCCAGATGGGCAGTTTCGTGCCGGCCAAAAAGGCGGACGTCTGCATCTGCGACCGCATCTTTACGCGCGTGGGCGCGTCGGACGATCTGGCCTCCGGCCAGTCCACCTTTATGGTGGAGATGACGGAGGTCGCCAACATCCTGAAATACGCGACCAGAAAGAGCCTGATCATTTTGGACGAGATCGGCCGCGGCACCAGCACCTTTGACGGCCTGTCCATCGCCTGGTCGGTGATCGAATACGTCTGCAACGAGAAAAAACTGGGCGCCAAGACGCTCTTTGCCACGCATTACCATGAGCTGACCGAGCTGGAAGGCAGCTTAAAGGGCGTGGTCAATCACTGCATCGCGGTGCGCGAGCAGGGCGACGACATCGTATTCCTGCGCAAGATCATCCGCGGCGGTGCGGACCGCAGCTACGGCATTCAGGTGGCAAAGCTCGCCGGGCTGCCGGACGAGGTGATCGTCCGCGCCAAGGAACTGCTGCTGCAGCTGCTGGACGCCGATATCACGGACCGCGCGCGGGAGATCGCCGAAAAGAATGAGACCTTCCGTGGAAAGAAGGCCAAGCCCGACGACGTGGAGCTGGGGCAGCTGAACCTCTTTGACACCGTCAATGAGGACGAGTTCGTCACGGAGATCAAGCAGCTCGATCTTGGCAAGATGACGCCCATCGACGCGCTGAACCTGCTCTATACCTGGCAGTCCAAGCTGAACAACCGGTGGAAAGAGTAGCGCGGTTCGGCAATTGCGGGGACCGCGGCGACGTCATGCGGCTTGGGCGGCCTGACAGAATGAACCGAGGAAGAAGATGAACGATACGCAGATCCGCGTTCTGGACGCGGATACCATCAACAAGATAGCGGCCGGCGAGGTGATCGAGCGGCCGGCTTCCGTGGTCAAGGAACTGTTGGAAAACGCCATCGACGCGGGAGCCGACGCGGTGACCGTGGAAGCCGCGGACGGCGGCAAAAAACTGATCCGCGTGACGGACAACGGGGCCGGCATCCCGGCCGAACAGGTCCCCACCGCCTTTCTGCGGCACGCGACCAGCAAGATCCGCAGCGCGGACGACCTGGAGACGGTGGGCTCGCTGGGCTTTCGCGGCGAGGCGCTCTCCAGCATCGCGGCCGTGGCGCGGGTGGAACTCATCACCCGCACGGCGGAGAGCCTGTACGGCCTGCGCTACGTGATAGAAGACGGCACGGAGCGGGAGAGCGAGGCCGTAGGCGCCCCTGCAGGGACCACTTTCCTGGTGCGGGACCTGTTCGCCCACGTGCCGGCGCGAAAGAAATTCCTGGCCTCCGATCAGACGGAGGCGGCAGCCATCGCCGACATGGCGGAAAAGGTCGCCATCGCGCACCCGGAAGTCTCCATCCGGCTGATCCTAAACGGAAAGCTGCGCTTTATGACCACGGGGAGCGGCAAACTCTCCGACGTGATCTACGCCATTCTGGGCCGGGAGATCTCAAAAGAGATGCTGCCGGCAGCCGCGGCAGGCGACGGCATCGCCGTGGCCGGTTTTGTGGGCAAGCCCTCCGTTTCCCGCGGCAACCGCGGCTTTGAGCTCTTTTCGGTGAATGGACGCACCGTCCGCAGCCGCCTGCTCACGGAAGCGCTGGAAGAGGGCTTTTACGGCCATCTGATGATGCACAAATACCCGGTCGCCGTTCTGGACGTGACCGTGGATCCTTTAAAGATAGACGTGAACGTCCATCCCGCCAAGCTGGAAGTCCGGTTTGCGGACGAAAAGGCCGTGCGTGCCTGCCTGACCGCCGCGGTACGACAGGCCCTTGCGCAGGGAGAACTGATCACAAAGACCGCGCTTGGGCCGGATGAGCCGGCAAAAAAGCCGCAGTATCCGGACGCCCGCAGGACCGCGGGCTCGCACGAGCCGTTTGAAAGCCACCTTAACGCAAAACAGACGGTCAACGGACCGCTTCCGGCAGACCGTGCAGACGGCGCGGAGGGTGAACAGACCTCGCAGCAGGTGCCGCAGGCTCATAGTGTTGCTGTGTCACCGGCTCCCGCGCAGGAAGAGACGGACTGCAATGCTTTGGAAGCTGCCGAAGCGCAGACCGTCACAGACGGCGCCTGCGTATCGGAAGATGCCGCCAATGCCGCCGCAGGTCCTTCCCATAGCGCAACCTTTACCGCGGAGCGCGCCGCTTATACCGCCGACGTGAAAGAAACGCCGGCCCATCGCACGGAAAATATCCCCCTTGCCGAAGCGCCGGAGCAGCAGGAGCTGCCCGGGGCCAGACTCCTTTCCCCGGAAAACCGGAAGGATTTCAAGCTGCTCGGCATCGCCTTCGACACCTATCTGCTGGTGCAGGCGGGCAGCGACTTTCTGATGATCGATCAGCACGCCGCCCATGAAAAAGTCCTGTATGAGCGCTTTATGAAGGAGTTTTCCGCGCACGCGCAGACCAGCCAGCAGTGCGCGCCGCCCATGGTCTTTACGGTCAATTCCGCGGAAGAGGCGGTGCTGCAGCAGAATATGGCGCAGTTTCAGGCGCTGGGCTTTGAGATAGAGCCCTTTGGCGGCCGCGACTACGCGCTTTACGCGGTGCCGGCCAATATGCTGAGCCTGGCGCGCGCGGACGTCTTTTTAGAGCTTCTGGACGGGATGGCCGCGGAGGGAACGGCCGTCAGCAGACTGGTGCACGACCGGATCGCCAAGATGGCCTGCAAGGCTGCCGTAAAGGGGCTGGATCCGCTGTCGGTGCCGGAGGCGGAAGCGCTGATCGGCGAACTGCTGTCCCTGCAGGATCCCTACACCTGCCCGCACGGCAGGCCCACGACCGTCCTGATGAGCCTGGAGGAGATCGAAAAGAAATTCAAGAGGATCGTCTCATGAAGCCGCTCGTGATCCTGACAGGACCCACAGCCGTGGGAAAGACCGGCCTGTCCGTCGCGCTGGCCAAAGCCATCGGCGCGGAGATCGTAAACGCGGACTCCATGCAGGTCTACCGCGGCATGGACGTCGGTTCCGCCAAGATCACCGTGGCGGAGCGGGACGGGGTTGCGCATCATCTGATCGACATTTTAGAGCCCACGCAGGACTTTTCCGTGTATGAGTTTGTGCAGTACGCCGGCGCCGCCGTTGCGGACATCACCGCGCGCGGAAAGATCCCTCTTTTGGTGGGCGGTACCGGCTTTTACATCCAGGCTCTGTTAAAGGACGTGGATTTTAACGAGGAAAAGGTGGACGCCGCCTATCGCGATGAGCTGCAGCGTCTCGCCGCGCAGGATCCGCCCGCCCTGCACCGGCTGCTGCAGCAGACCGATCCGCAGGCGGCAGAAGAGATCCACCCCAACAATTTAAAGCGCATCATGCGGGCTCTGGAGTTCGCACACGTCAACGGCAGCGCGATCTCGGCGCACAACGCGCAGCAGAAGCAAAAGCCCTCCCCGTACAACTACGCCTATTTTGTGCTGGACCGCGACCGGGAGGAGCTCTACGCGCGGATCAACGCCCGCGTGGATAAAATGATGGAAGACGGGCTTTTGGATGAGACAAAACGGCTTAAGGCGCAGGGGTTAAAAGAAGGGATGACCGCCGCGCACGGCCTGGGCTACCGGGAACTCCTTTCATATCTGGACGGGGCATACAGCCTGGAAGAGGCGGTGCGGCTGATCAAGCAGAACACCCGCCATTACGCCAAGCGGCAGCTCACCTGGTTTCGGCGCGAGCCGGACGTGATCCGGCTGGACGCCGGCCGCTGCACAAAGGAAGAACTGCTGCGGATGATTCAGAAAATCTTAATGGAGAAAGGGATCCTCCCTGTGGTATAATAAACTGTCCGCCCAAAGAAAGGCCGTACACGGAGCAGAAGATGGAAAACATTGATTTAAGAACGATATACAGGCAGGCCGGCATCTGCGACGCGGTGCTGGACCTTGGAGATGCGGCGTTAAAGAAGCTTGCGCCACGGTTTGCGGCGATCGACACCGTTGCGGAGTACAACCAGCAGAAGGTGACGCTGGCGCTGCAGAAAAACCGCGTGAACGCGGCGCATTTTGCGTCCACCACGGGCTACGGCTACAACGACGACGGCCGCGATACGCTGGAGCGCGTCTACGCCGATGTTTTTGAAACGGAGGACGCGCTGGTGCGCTCGCAGATCACCTGCGGCACGCATGCGCTGAACCTGGCGCTTTCCGCCGTGCTGCGGCCCGGCGACGAGCTGCTTTCCCCGGTGGGAAAGCCCTACGACACGCTGGAAGAGGTGATCGGCATACGGCCGTCCCTGGGATCACTGGCGGAGTTTGGCATCACCTACCGGCAGGTGGACCTGCTGCCGGACGGCAGCTTTGACTATGACGGGATAAAAAAGGCCATCGGTCCGCGTACCCGCATGGCCACCGTGCAGCGTTCCAAGGGCTACGCCAGCCGTCCCACGCTCTCCGTAGAGCGCATCGGCGAGCTGATCGCCTTTATGAAATCCGTAAAGCCGGACCTGATCGTGATGGTGGACAACTGCTACGGCGAGTTTGTACAGACCACCGAACCCTCCCAGGCCGGTGCCGACATGGTGGTAGGCTCCCTTATAAAGAATCCCGGCGGCGGGCTTGCGCCTGCCGGCGGCTATATCTGCGGCACAAAAGACTGCATCGACCGTGTGGCCGTGCGGCTCACTTCTCCCGGTCTGGGCCGCGAGGTCGGCGCAAACCTGGGCACCAACCCGGCCTTTTACCAGGGGCTCTTTTTGGCCCCTACGGTCACGGCTTCCGCGGAAAAGGGCGCCATCTTTGCCGCCACCCTGTACCAGGACCTGGGCTTTCGGGTCCATCCCCGCGCGGAGGCGGAGCGGTACGACATCATCCAGGCCATCGACCTGGAGACGGCGGACCGCTTAAAGGCGTTCTGCCGCGGGATCCAGGCCGCCGCGCCGGTGGACAGTTACCTG